>NZ_VPBF01000003.1:0-132503 GCF_013418865.1 Acinetobacter sp. YH12117 | reverse complement strand
CTTGATCCATACTGCCTATTTGGGCATCTATGATTTCATGAGTATTGGTATTCACTAGACACGTGGCTCTAACTTGTGGGTAAGGTGCTACAGCAGTTTTACCTTTAGATGAGCCAAAATGATTAAAATTCTCCTTGGTCAGTGGCATAGACCAAACCACCCCGTCAACAGCACATACACTAAGACCTTGAAAGGTTGAATATTGTTGTTGTGATTCATCAAACCATGCTTGGCTGATTAAGGAGAATAAGGCAGCTAAGGGTTCTCGACCTAAACGTTGTCGAGCTTGGACAGCTGCACTAGGAACACAATAATCTGTTGTACCAAACACGAGTTTTAATTGTTCTACCACATAGCTGATGGGTTGATTGCGAAACAAGGCAAGCCCAAGAACAAGCCAAACCACGTGCTCAGCAGGTAATTTTCTCCTTCTGATCGATGCCTTACCTGTTTGATGCAGAGATGTTTCAATCCAATTTAAGTCAATAAGTTCACAAAAATGGTTGAGTGATGGGAGAGCATGTTCAAGAGTGGATTCTAAATGTTCAGATAAAGACATAAAAAAATGAGCGTATTTACATACACTCATTTTTACTACATTTTTCTAATATTTGCTTAACTGACTGGCATTACGCAATGTGCGGGCTTTTTCGTAGGATGATCTTAGGTCTTAAGCGACTTGTACCGGAATACAGTTGGCGGTGTGGCTCACGGTGTTGTCCGGGTTGGCATATACCAGACGTGGTTTATGCGCATTGGCTTCTACTTCAGTGAAATCACCGAAAGTCGCAATAATGATAATATCGCCGACATCTGCCTGATGTGCTGCGCCACCATTAACTGAAATGATGCCTGAATTGTCTTCACCACGAATCGCATAAGTGGTAAAGCGTTTGCCGTTGGTCACGTTCCAGACGTGAATTTCTTCGTATTCGCGAATGCCAGCTAAATCCATAAGTTTGCCATCAATTGCACATGAACCTTCATAATGAAGTTCCGCATGTGTCACGAAAGCACGGTGAATTTTGCATTTTAATAAACGAGATAGCATGGCTAGCGTCTCCTTAGTGGACCTAAGATCTTTATCTTATGGTTGAATCAATCACTGCGACCGAATCAGCCGACGAGCGCATTTTGCGCCCAATTTTGCCAGATGGCAAGCAGGATTGTTCAACAATTATTAGGTTATTCGTTGGGTTTATAGGCATTAATCTGGTTCATGGCTTGCTGAATCTCGCCATTGACCAGTAATTTCATGCGAGACAGCGCGTGACTGAGGGCATCGTCCATCAAGCCTTGTTCCTGGCTTGGGGCTTTGCTGAGCACATGACCGGAAACACGTTCTTTAGACCCCGGATGACCAATACCAATGCGTAAACGGTGGAAATTTGGACCGGTGTGTGGAACGATGTCACGTAAACCATTATGACCACCATGACCGCCGCCAGTTTTCAGGCGAATAATCCCCGGATTCATATCCAGTTCATCATGGGCAATCAGCATGGCTTCAGGTGCGATTTGATAGAATTTGGCGAAGGGCACAACACTTTGACCGGAACGGTTCATAAAGGTTGTTGGTAATAGCAGACGAACGTCCTGACCTTCAATATTACCGCGACCGCTGATGCCTTTGAATTTCGGATCAGCTTTTAAAGAGATGCCATATTGATCTGCAAGGCGTTCAACAAACCAGAAGCCTGCATTATGGCGGGTTTGGGCATACTCAGCACCTGGGTTGCCCAAACCAACAATCAGTGAAATATTTGACACTAATTTACACCATTAACACTTATGCGCGTTTGAAGTCAGCGTGCATTGGTGTGTTTTTAGCAGGGTGACGTTGTAACGCTTGGATTTTCACGTTTTCAACTTTGTCGCCTACTTTGATTTCTACAACTTCTTCAAAGAAAGCATTGCTTTCTAAAGCTTTTACAAGCTCACGAAGTTCTAAAGTTACTGCTACTGGCTCAGCGTCGCCACCATAAATGATAGCTGGAACTTGAGCAGCGTGACGAAGGCGGCGGCTCGCACCTTTCCCTTGGTTAGCTGCTTCACGCGCTTGAGCGTTTAATACGAAGTTTGCCATGATAGACATCCTATTTCAGGTTAAATAAACCAGACCTGCGACCGATCTGGTGATAGAAAGCCCTGCATAAAGCAGGGCTTTTGAAAATTTAGCGCACTATTATAGATAAGAGTCGAACATTGCGCTAATAGATTCTTCGTTGTTAATACGACGAATTGTTTCAGCAACCATGCTTGCGACTGAAACCTGACGAATCTTGCCAAGGTTTTGAGCTTCTTCTGATAATGGAATGGTGTCAGTAACAACCAGTTCATCAATCACAGAATTCTTTAAGTTCTCAATCGCTTTACCAGACAGCACCGGGTGAGTAGCATAAGCAACCACTTTACGCGCACCAAAAGTTTTGAGTGCATCTGCTGCTTTACACAGGGTACCTGCGGTATCGACCATGTCATCCACGATGACGCAGTCACGATCTTTCACATCACCAATCAAATGCATCACTTGTGATTCATTGGCTTTTTGACGACGTTTATCAATGATCGCAAGGTCGATATCCCCCATTTGCTTGGCAACAGCACGGGCACGTACGACACCACCCACGTCAGGTGAAACCACCATCAGGTTGTCGTGTGACTGCTGGCGTAAGTCAGCAAGCAGCGCTGGCGTACCGTAAATGTTGTCTACAGGAATATCGAAGAAACCTTGAATCTGGTCAGCGTGCAGGTCAATCATCACCACGCGGTCAATACCGACAGTGGTCAACATATCTGCAACCACTTTTGCAGTAATTGGCACACGGCTTGAACGAGGACGACGATCTTGACGGGCATAACCGAAATAAGGAATCACGGCAGTGATACGGCCAGCACTTGCACGACGCAATGCATCTGCCATCACCAGGATTTCCATCAGGTTATCATTGGTTGGGGCACAAGTAGGCTGAACGATGAAAACGTCTTTACCACGTACATTCTCGGTAATTTCTACAGCAATTTCACCGTCAGAAAATTGACCGACTGAGGCAGCACCTAAAGGAATGTGAAGATGGCTTACGACTTTTTGGGCGAATTGTGGATGCGCAGTTCCACTAAAAACGACAAGATTGGGCATGAAGCACCCTTGGCGGTTGGAATGTATGAAAATAGATGGCAGGGGTAGCTGGATTCGAACCAACGAATGGCGGGATCAAAACCCGCTGCCTTACCACTTGGCGATACCCCTAATGCGGCAGAACTTTAATATTTTTGCTGGTCGATGTCAAGGTAAATTAACAGCAGAACAGCAAACCAATGCTCTGTCTTTTTCGAGAAAATGGCAGGGGTAGCTGGATTCGAACCAACGAATGGCGGGATCAAAACCCGCTGCCTTACCACTTGGCGATACCCCTAAATTTGATGACTGTAAGATGGCAGGGGTAGCTGGATTCGAACCAACGGATGGCGGGATCAAAACCCGCTGCCTTACCACTTGGCGATACCCCTAATACAGTACATCTACAGGTGAAAAATGGCAGGGGTAGCTGGATTCGAACCAACGGATGGCGGGATCAAAACCCGCTGCCTTACCACTTGGCGATACCCCTATTCAACTTTGAAATGAATTAATGGTGATTCGGCTAAACTGTGGACCAGGTAAGCTTTACATGGTGCCTGAGCCAGAATCTCATCAATCTTCATTTCTGAAGTCACTTCAATAAAAACACAGGCACCTGTACCTGTAAGCTTGGCAACTCCGAACTGATCCAGATATTGCATGGCTTCATCGACTTCAGGATATAAGGCTCTGGCCAGTGGCTCAAAGTTGTTTCCGAAATCAGATGGCTTCAACTGATAGGCGCAAAATTTAGATGGCTTCGTATCTCTTGTCAACGTTTTTTGTGAAAAAAGCAGTTGAGTGCTGATAAAACAGTCAGGTTTTAGCACTATGTACTGTTTTTGTTCTAAGTCTATGAATGTTAAGTGTTCACCAATACCTTCTGCCCAGGCATTGCGGCCATGGACAAAAATCGGCACATCTGCGCCCAGTTGCACCCCTAAATCGGCCAGCTGCTCAGAATTGAGTCCACATTGCCACAGTTGGTTCAGCACAATGAGGGTGGTGGCGGCATTGGATGAGCCACCACCAAGTCCGGCACCCATAGGAATCTGTTTGTCCAGCCGGATTTTTAAACCGGTCGGCGCTTGGGCAAAAGGTTTTAAGATCTGCGCCGCCCGATAAATCAGGTTCTGTTCCAGATCGACTGAATTTAAACCGTCGATCTGAATCTCGGCTGTATCCAATGGCTCAAATTCAAGCCAGTCGTAGAGATCGATCAGCTGGAAAATGCTTTGCAGTTCATGATAGCCATTTTCACGGCGGCCAGTAATATGCAAAAACAGGTTCAGTTTGGCAGGTGAAGGAACACGAATCATGACAGCACAAAATTAACGGTTTTGGATCACCATTGTAATACGGTTCTCCTGACCGGATTCAAATGTTTGCTTTAAAATTAAACGGTTTGGCAAACGCGCCTGTTCGTTATAGCTTAAATCAACGGTCCAGCCATCTTCTAGAAACTGGGTTGGACGACGCTGGCTATCGTAAGCGACTTTGGCCTGTGTGGTGGCCGGACGTGCCTGCACCCAGTCAATGATATGACTGATTGGCGCTTGCCAGCCGGTGGCCCGCTGCAGCAGTTCTTCGGCTGTTGCTGCCTGAATAGTGCCGGTTTTGGCGCTATTCAGTGTGACTTGTCCCGGCTGGCCGGAAATCTGTGTTTTACCGACGCCTAAAATGCCGCTTAGTTCAATATCAAACTGTTCCTGCTGTTGCAGCCAGTTAAAAAAGGCGCTGCCTGACTGCTGTGGTGTGCGTACCCCGATTTTTCCTTGCAGATGAAACTGATTTTCTGCCTCAACCATTGGGCTTGCGGGTGTTTGCGGTTGGGTGAACTGCTGACAACCACCCAGCACCAGGGTGCTGACCGTGACAAGACTAAGACTGAGTTTGGAAATAAGTTGCATGCGTATTAACTCTGAGGGCTGTGTTGCGGTAACAATAACGAATGAAGCTGTTCTAATTGCGGATCATTTGGATATTTTTGTTGGAGTTGTTGTAAAACTTGACTAAATTTTGTCAAATTGCCCTGCATATACAGCGCCTTGGCATAACGGACCCCAATTTTGACTGTTGCACTTAAGGCAAAAGCCTTTTCCAGCACCTGGGCAGAGGTGTCAAAATCATTTTGCAGATAGCTGATCAGGCCTAAAGTATCCAGAATTGAGGCCTGTTCCGGGGCGAATTCCAGTGCCTGTTCCACATACTGGCGTGCTTCATCCAGCCGGCGGTTTTGCAGCGCCAGGGTATAGGCATAGGCATTTAAATAAGTCGGACTGTTCGGCTCGACCTGTAACAGCTTTTTCAGTAAACGATCCAGTTTGTCTTTGTCCTGATAAGGGTCTAGCAGCAACACTTCTGAATACAGCAGTTCCGGATCATCGGGTAAATTGCGGATGGCTTCATCCAGCAGTCTTAAGGCGGCAGTCTTGTTGTTCATGCGCTTTAGAATTTCCGCCTGAGCCTGATATAAAAAACTGGCGTGCTGCGGATAATTGACCCGTTCCTGGGTCAAAAAGCGTAAGGCTTCATGCTGGCGGCTTTGCTGGCTATAAATATTGATCATGCTGCGCCGCGAAACGGTATACAGGCTGCCATCGACCAGACGGTAATAGGCTTTGGCGGTTTCAAAATGCTGTTTACGCTCGGCATTGACCGCCAGATAGTAATAGGCTTCATTTTGATACTGGTTGGAATAACGCAACTCGACCAGATATTTCTCGGCCTTTTCATACTGCTTCAAGTCAATACTGGTCAGACCAGCCAGAAACAGGGCTTCATCTTCCTTTGGCCATTTTTCCAGCATCGCTTCCAGTTTGGTCAGGGCCAATTCCGGCTGATTGGTTTTTAACAGATATTTGGCTTCAGCCAGACGTACTTCCAGATTGTTTTTATGTTTGCGGCTGGATTTGGCATACCATTCCTGGGCAGCTTTCGAGTCTTGCAGCGCACTTAGCAGGCTGGCTTTGAGCAGGATATAACCGGTCACTTTCGGACGTTTGCGCAGCACCCGGTTGACCGTTTCCAGCGCTTCTTCTAACTGGCCATTCTGGGCTTTTAAACCGGCAATCAGAATCAGAATTGAGGGATTATCTTTTTCTTTGCTGGTGCGTAGTGCCTGAATCAGAAACTCACGATCTTCTGGCGACTCCGGGGCAATACCGGCCAGAATCTGTTCTAAATCGGCAGTGGCATCAATGGCCAGAATCTTGTCCAGGGTTTCAGCGGCCAGGTCATATTCATGCGCTTTCAGGGCAATATGCGCCAGATAAAACAGGGCTGGAACATCTTCCGGTTCTTGAATCACCCAGTGGGTGGCAATGTCCAAAGCTGCATTTAAGTCATTGTGTTCCAGTGCAATATTCAGTGCGCGCTGTTTAATACTGGTTGAATTACTTTTAATTGCCAGTACAGTATAGTTATGTAAGGCGGTGGCCACGTCATTTGAGGCGAGGGCAAATTCCGCCACCATGCTTTGTTTTATGGCATTCAGATTTGTAGGTGCATGGAAAAAATCTCCAGATGCTCTAATATGAGCACTAGAAGCCATGCTACCCACGAGTAAGATTGTGGTAGAATATTGCTTAATTGTCGCGCCGCTAAGCCGGCTGGTTGTTTGACGCAATTTTTCTTGATCCAAGTAATGCTTTTTATGACACCGTTATTGCACAATAGCATAAATTTAGCGAAATGATGATCTGATATGTCTTTCTTTGCATTGGGTGTCAACCATCAAACCGCCTCTGTAGAATTGCGTGAGCAAATTGCTTTTAACCCTGAAAAGTTAACTCAATTACTTGCCGAACAAAGCCAGAGCCACCTGTTAAATGACATGGTGGTGGTTTCTACATGTAACCGAACTGAAGTGTACGCCATGTCTGACCATGCAGACACGGTGCTGGGCTGGCTCGCCCAGGTAAATGGTCTGGATGTCAAACAACTACAAAATCACGTTTATCGCTATGAAAATGCGCAGGCTGTCACCCACTTAATGCGCGTTGCCAGCGGCCTCGATTCCTTAATGCTCGGTGAACCGCAGATTCTGGGGCAGGTCAAATCGGCCTTATCTTTGGCCAAAGATGCCCACACCGTTTCGCAAGATTTAAACCATATTTTTGAATACGCCTTTTATGCGGCCAAACGGGTGCGCTCTGAAACGGCAGTCGGCAGTCATGCGGTGTCTATGGGCTATGCGGTAGCGCAGTTGGCGCTACAGGTGTTTAGCCATCCGGACAAACTAACCGTGCTGGTGGTGGCGGCAGGTGAAATGAACAGCCTGGTGGCCAAACATCTGGCGGAAATGGGCGTGGCCAAGGTCATGATCTGTAACCGTACCCGCGCCCGTGCTGAAAATCTGGCCCAGGAAATTGCCCATCGGGTAGAAGTTGAAATTATTGAATTTGAACAGCTGGCAGAACATTTGCATCGCGCCGATGTGATTTCCAGCTGTACCGGCAGCCTGCATCAGGTGATTGGCTATAAAGAAGTCAAAGCCGCGCTGAAAAAGCGTCGTTACCAGCAGATGTTGCTGGTCGATCTGGCTGTTCCGCGTGATATCGACCCGAAAGTCGAATCACTAGATGGTGTGTATTTATACGGTGTCGATGACCTGCAAAGCGTGATTGATGAGAATCTGGCACAGCGTCGTCAGGCCGCGGTAGAAGCCGAGGTGATGGTGAATCAGTTGGCGACCGAACTGGTAACCCAGCAAAAGGTCAAAAGTGCCGGCAGTACCATTCAGGCTTATCGTGAGCAGGGTGAAACGTTACGTCAGGAAGAACTGCAACTGGCGATGGCGCGAATTGCCAAAGGTGAAAATGCGGCACAGGTGTTACAGGAATTTTCTTACCGTTTGACCCAGAAATTGCTGCATCCCACCTCGATTGTGCTGCGTCAGGCGGCCAAAGCCGAAGATCCGGAATACTTTGAAATGCTGCAAAGCGAACTGCAGCAGGTCAGTGCCAAACGGCGTAAATCTAAACGCTAAGCCATTGTGATGGTTCAGCGTGGTGTTTAACGCCGCTTATTCTTCAAGTAAAGTCAGGGAACGTTTTTTATCAATCTGATAAATCTGATGTTTCAGATTACGCATTTCTTCAATACTGCTAAATTTCTTCGAGCGGATTTTTTGCTGCAAGAAGTGGTATTGCAGTTTAATGGAAAAATCTTCGGCCAGCTTGTCAGCTTTCTCTGGCGAAGTGGTGTAATCGCCGACATTGGCTTGCTGTAAAATGCGCTGTAATTCGTAGTGATAAGCAGCACAGGCGCCTAGCACATAGTATTTGGCCAGTTCTGGATCATCCGGTAATTCATCAAAAATTCCGTTAAAGATTTGCAGGATTTTGGCCAGTAACTGATCGGCCGGAATCAGTGCGCGTAACGGTTCAAAATGAATATATAAATACGGATGGTTGATCAGAATCGCCACCACATATTCTTCGGCATCAACCTTGGTGCTAAAGCTGAGTGAGGCATCATTATTGGTATGTGGCTGCCATTTGCGGTTAAAGCCGAGTTTTTCCCGGAAAAACTGTTGCAGCAGATAACGGTAAGAGCCGGTTTTCGGTAACAGTTCAGTCAGCTGTTTTAACTCGCCCATCACCTGACTTTTGCCTTCCGGTTTGCTGATATCATGGTTTTGACTTAAATGCGCAAACACAAAATCAGACAGTAGCGGCGCCTGATCGAGCAGGCGGCGGAAATTTTCAATGCCTTCACGGCGGATCAGCGAGTCTGGGTCATGATCATCCGGCAGCACAAAAAACTTCAGTTCACGGCCATCATTCAGCAGGGGCAGGGCAATTTCCAGCGTACGTCGTGCTGCTTTCTGACCTGCGGCATCACCATCAAAGGCAATGGTAATGCGTGAGTTCTGCTTAAACAGAATATTCAGGTGTTCGGTATTACTGGCAGTCCCCAGCGTTGCCACGGCGCCATAAATGCCATATTGCTGCAGCGCAATCACATCCATATAGCCTTCCACCATCAGCCAGTCCTGGGCTTTCTGCTTGCGGCCTTCGTATAGGCCATACAGCAGCTGGTTTTTGTGGAAGACTTCAGAATCGGGCGAGTTGATATATTTCGGCTTGATCTCGTCATTGAGCGCACGGCCGCCAAAACCAACCACACGCCCTTTATGATCACGGATCGGGAAAATCACCCGGTCACGTAGCAGGTCAAAATCGCGGCCGGAATCACTGGTACGAATCAGCCCCAGCAGTTTTAAACCTTCAATATCTTGCGGAAAGGCTTTTTCCAGATGTTGCCAGTCTTCCGGTGCATAACCCAAACGCCAGAACTGGATGGTCTGTGCGCTTAAACCGCGCTGGCGAAAATATTGCTGTGCCGACTGGCTGTGCGGTAACTGCTGTTCATAAAACTGCGCCACATTTTCCAGCAGATCAAACAGGTTGCCTTCCTGTATCGGCTCCTGATCAAAATCCGGATATTGTTCAAAACCGGCAAAGGGATCATCTGCTGGCTGGAACTGCTCAAAAGGATCAAAATGTGCAGCAGGGACTTGATCAGTTTCGGTCGGTGTGGGTGTTGCTGGCGCGGGTGCGGTTTTGGCCGGTGGCGCCGGCTTTTTGGCCTCACGCTTATAGACCAGTTTTTTGCTGTCCTGATTGTCTTTTGGCAGCTCGATACCGGTCTGACTGGCCAGATCTTTCATGACATCGACAAAGTTACGGCTGTCGATATCCATTAAAAAGCGAATTGCATTGCCGTTGGCCTGACAGCCAAAGCAGTGATAATACTGTTTGTCGCGATAAACGTGGAAAGACGGGGTTTTTTCCTGATGAAATGGACAACAGCCCGAATAGGTCCGCCCGGTTTTTTTCAGTTTCACGCGCTGACCAATCAGATCGACAATGTCGGTCCGATCCAGAATCTGATCAATCGTGTGTTGAGGAATAGCCATACTGTTTTTATCGGGTCGGTTAAGCGGTAGGTCGAACAGATCGACAGGGTATAGAGATTACAGTGTATTGTTTCCTTTCTATCCGGTTTTGCGTGTTCAGGCAAGTGGCCAAGATAAAAGGGCAAGTATAGTAACGTATGCTTTATATTTTGCAAAATTGAAAAACAGGTTAAAAGCTCTATCCTTACTCGCTATTTTTCAAAGCTGTACTTATGTTAGGACAATAAAAGGAAGAGACAAATTTTATTTTAAGTGTGTTGGGCCTCTATTTTCATTCGGCCTGTTAAGGGCTTTGTATGGAGAATTTCCTACTTTGGAAAGACCCAAAGTAGGCAAAAGTCTTTGTTCCCCATACACAACATCCTTGTTGTGATGGGGAACGTGTGGCATCCCTGCCACATCCGCGTATCCAATGGAATGTTTAAATCAAATTTAAGACAGTCATGGATGTTAATTATGTTTACTCGGCCGCTTCACTGTTTTCCTGTTTTTCAGGACGGTCCAGCAAACCAAAACTTAAACGGTTGGTCCAGCTACGTGGTTCTTCCTGCTGGTTGGCCAGTTTTTGCTGCTGTTCGGTGGTGGCCTGTGCTTCACGACCAAAAATACCTAAAGTCGCATGGTTCAACCAGCTACCTTCATTCCGTGCAGCACGCAGGTTTACAGAGCCATCGGCTTTAACCAGATTTGGATAGTTCAGTTTTAACAGGTCAATATACTGTTGTGCAGTGGCACGGTCACCCAGTTGGGTATAACCATAGGCTGCGGTGGCAATTGCTTCCGGAATCTGTGGGGTTTGCGGATAGTGCTCGATTACCCAGAGTGAACGTTCCACCGCGGCGACCCAGGCCTTACGTTTAATATTAAAACGTGCCGCATTCATTTCCGCTTCTGCCAGCTCTTGCCCGATAAACTGCATACGTTGTGCAGCATCCACAGCATAGGTGCTTGATGGATAACGGCGAATGAAATCGACAAAGTTCTGATAAGCCACTTTTAAATAGCTGACATCACGATGCGCCTGTTTTAACGAGGTATAACGGATTAAACCATCATAGTTCTGTTCCATATTGGCCACGCCGCGCACATAGTAGGCATAGTCAGCATTTGGATGCTGCGGGTTCATCCGGATAAAACGGTCGGCCAGTGCGACTGCACCTTCATAATCTTTTTGCTGGAATTTTGCATACAGCAGCTCAAGTTGTGCCTGCTGGGCATATTCACCGGTAGGATAATAGGTTTCTAATGCTTCAAGATGCTGGATAGCATCGGTATATTGCCCGCGTTCCAGTGCTCGTTCTGCTTTTTGAATATAAACTTGTTCGCTAGATTGCGGACCTGTATCGACCACTTCTTTTTTTGGATTACTGCTACAGCCCACGATTGCAGATGCAACGCCAAGTGAAAGAGCTAGCATGGTAATTTTATAACGTGGTAGCGACATAAAAATTCCTCTGTTATTACGGGCAATGAGCTACAATTGCGCTATTAAACCACTTTTGTCTGAATGATCAAATGTCTCAAGCACAATCTTCCAATTCCAACATCCCTGAAACTGACTTCAATTTACTTGATGATTCTGAGGATGCAGATAATCATACTTCAGACCCAACTGCAACACGTTTATCGTTGCAATTTCAACTGGATGAAAGCTATCTGGGGCAACGTATCGACCAGGTTGCAGCCCTCATCTGGAGTGATTTTTCACGTGAAAAACTGAAACAGTGGCTAAAAGATGGTCATTTGTTGGTGAATGGTAACACTGTCAAACCAAAGTACAAGTGCGAAGGCAATGAACTGTTAAGTTTAAATGTTGAACTTGAAGCACAGACCAACAGTCAGCCTGAAAATATCCCTCTCGATATTGTCTATGAAGATGATGATATTTTAGTGATTAATAAACCGGTTGGCATGGTGGTGCATCCTGGTGCGGGCAATATTACCGGCACACTGGTCAATGCCTTGCTGTTCCATTATCCAAAATCGGCAGAATTGTCACGTGCCGGGCTGGTACATCGTATTGATAAAGACACCAGCGGTTTGCTGGTGGTGGCGAAAAATCTGGAAGCGCAGTTTGACCTGAGCAAGCAGCTGGCCAACAAGTCGGTATACCGGATTTATGATGTGGTGGTGTATGGCAATATTATTGCCGGTGGCACCATTGATGAGCCGATCAAGCGCCATCCGGTGGACCGGATTAAAATGACGGTATTGCCGGGCGGGAAAGATGCCGTGACGCACTATAACGTGAAAGAGCGTTTCCAGCATTTCACCCGGGTTCAGGCGCGTCTGGAAACCGGCCGTACCCATCAGATCCGGGTTCATTTTAGCTATATCGGTCATGGTTTGATTGGCGATCCGGTGTATATGCCACGTGTGCGTGTGCCGGCTGGAGCCTCCGAGCTGCTCAATGAAACCTTGCGCGGTTTTAAACGTCAGGCACTGCACGCGGCCAAACTGGGGCTTGTGCATCCACGTACCAAACAGGACATGATGTTTGAAGCGCCGTGGCCGGAAGATTTCAGCCAGCTGGTGGATGTGTTGCGTAGCGAAAACGCTGCCTATTAAACCGTTCTGCGGCGTTGAGAAAGTATGATCTCAACGCCGCTTTTAAGTGAACACAGGAGCTGAGATGCAATTTATTCAGGGATTACCGGCACAGGTTTATGTGGCGCAAACGCGGATTCAGCATCAGCAGGCCTTGCCAGCGCAAGTACCGGAACTGGCCGGTTTTAACCTGGCCTTGCATGTGCAGGATGCAGCGGAACGGGTGCAGCAGCATCGTATGCTGTTACTGGAACAGCTGGCCGAATACGGTGTTAATACAATCAGCTGGATGAACCAGACTCACAGCACCTTGTGTCATGTGATAAATGATGAGCTGCATTTTAATGCACCGGAAGGCGATGGACTGGTCACGCAGCGCAAAGGCCATGCCTTAATGATGATGACCGCCGACTGCCTGCCCATTGTGCTGGGCAATCAGGATGGCACTGAAGTGGCCAATTTACATGCCGGCTGGAAAGGTCTGGCACAGGGTATTGTTGAAAATACCATTGCCGCCATGCAGCACCCACCGACCTGGGCCTGGTTAGGCGCGGCCATTAGCCAGCCGTGTTTTGAGGTAGGGGCCGAAGTAAAGCAGGTATTTTGTGAGAAATATCCCGCATTAAGCAGCGCCTTTCAGGCAGGGAAACAGGCCGGAAAATTCTATGCCGATTTATATGCGATTGCCCGCTATATCCTGACCGAGCAGGGGGTAACCACCATTTTAGGTGGTGATCAGTGTACCTATCGGCAGGCCGAGGAGTATTATTCTTATCGTCGTCAGGCCAAAACCGGACGCATGGCAACATTCGTTTTTATCGCTGATCAATGCTAAACTTGACTGAATTATTGGGTTTTTAAAGTTTCCATGTCTGTTACTGATCAAACATCTGTGTCGCAAGTAAAAGTCTGTGTTGTGTATCATAGTCCCTATGGCCATACCGCCAAGGTGGCACAGCATATTGTGCAGGGCGCCGAAAAAGCCGGAGCTGAAGTACATTTAATGGCAGTGAGCGAGGTCGATTGGGATGTGCTGGATCAGAGCGATATTCTGGTCATGGGCTGTCCAACCTATATGGGCAGTCTGACTTCGGCACTGAAACAGTTTATGGAACAATCTTCAAAACGCTGGCTGGCGCGAAGCTGGCAGGGCAAAATTGCTGCTGGCTTTACCAATGGCGGCGGTTTAAGCGGTGACAAGCTGGCGGTGTTACAGCAGATCAATTTATTTGCCATGCAGCATGGCATGTTATGGTCGGGCTTGCCGTTTATGCCGACTGGCCGTAGCCCGCATGATATTAACCGGATGTCGAGCTTTCTGGGCCTAATGACCCAGTCTGACAATGCCAGCGTTGAGGTCACCCCGCCAGAAGGTGACCTGGAAACAGCGGTGAAGTTTGGCGCTTATCTGGTGGGCTTAAAACAGAACTCAGCCTGATTTTCGATGATGCAATAAAACATGCCTCCCATGTTGGAGGCATTTTTACATCAAGCACTTGTGTTCAAACGTGCTTATTTATGCATTAAACGGGCTTTATCACGCTGCCAGTCGCGGTCTTTTTCAGTGGCACGTTTATCATGCAGCTGTTTCCCTTTCACCAGGGCAATTTCCAGTTTGGCCAGTGGACCTTTCCAGTAACAGACCAGCGGCACACAGGAATAACCTTTCTGGTTCACCGCACCGAGCAGTTTGGCAATTTCTTTGCGGTTCAATAACAGCTTGCGGGTACGGGTCGCTTCAGGCACCACATGGGTCGAAGCCGACAGTAAAGGTTGAATTTGGGCGCCAAATAAGAAGGCTTCACCATTTTTAAAGGTGATATAGCTTTCGGTCAGGCTCATACGACCGGCACGCAAAGACTTGACTTCCCAGCCTTGCAGGGACAGTCCGGCTTCAAATTTTTCTTCAATAAAATAATCGTGGCGTGCACGTTTGTTCTGTGCAATCGTGCCACTGGTATTTTTTTTAACTACAGTTGCTTTCGCCATAATGAGTCACTTCCAACGTTAGGCCTATTGTGCCCCAAACACAGGCATGCTGACAATTCCAAAATCAGCACTGAATTACAGCACTATCGCAGGATTTTTGTGAAATTGGCCGAGTTTATTCACCAATAAATCAAGTTTTTGCTAAAATATGGCTCTACAAAACCAACTAGAGTAAAAATGGATGTCTAAAACTCGCGTGATTTATCCGGGGACCTTTGATCCAATCACCAATGGTCATATCGATTTAGTAACACGGGCGGCCAGAATGTTTGATGAAGTGGTGGTCGCAATTGCCATTGGTCATCATAAAAATCCGGTGTTTACTCTAGATGAGCGGGTAGAACTGGCCAAAACCTCACTCAGCCATTTACCCAATGTGGAATTTGTCGGCTTTGATGGCCTGCTGGTGAATTTCTTCCGCGAACAGCAGGCCACGGCGGTACTGCGTGGTTTACGTGCAGTGTCTGACTTTGAATACGAGTTTCAGCTGGCCAATATGAACCGTCAGCTGGATACCAATTTTGAAGCGGTATTTTTAACGCCGTCAGAGCAATATTCGTTTATTTCATCCACGCTGGTGCGTGAAATTGCGCGTTTAAAAGGAGATGTGACCAAGTTTGTACCGCAAACCGTGGTCGAAGCCTTTGAACGCAAACATCAACAAGGTTGGTAGCGTGTCTTTATATATTACCGATGAATGCATTAACTGCGATGTCTGTGAACCTGTGTGCCCGAATGAGGCTATTTTCATGGGCGAGCTGATTTATGAAATCAACCCGGCGCTGTGTACCGAATGTGTCGGGCATCATGATAAACCGCAGTGTCAGTTATTCTGTCCGGTGGACTGTATTCCGCATGATCCCCATCATGTCGAAACCCAGGAACAATTGCTGGAAAAGTATCAAAAACTGATTGATCAAAAAAGCACGAGCAATTAGTGCATTTATTTGTTAAGATGCGCCCTCGAAGTGAACCAGACGATCGCTGCTGTGGAGGTCTCCGTGACTAAAGCAGGGGAGGAAAGTCCGGGCTTCATAGGGCAGGGTGCCAGGTAACGCCTGGGCGGCGTGAGCCGACGGAAAGTGCAGCAGAGAGTAGACCGCCTTCATTCAGGTTTCTTTTTCGGAAGAAATCGAAGGTAAGGGTGAAAGGGTGCGGTAAGAGCGCACCGCATGACTGGTAACAGTTCATGGCATGGTAAACCCCACCAGAAGCAAGACCAAATAGGAATCCTGAGGTACGGCCCGTACTGGATTCGGGTAGGTCGCTTGAGCGTATGAGTGATTGTACGCCTAGAGGAATGATCGTTCTCGACAGAACCCGGCTTATCGGTTCACTTCACCAAATTTTGTACAATTAGCCTGTAGAAGGGCTTGACGTTATAAACATTACAGCAGATAATGCGCGCACAGTTTACGGCTATGTAGCTCAGTTGGTTAGAGCACCGCACTCATAATGCGGGGGTCACAAGTTCAAGTCTCGTCATAGCCACCATTTTTAAAGATCACATCCTTATGTGATCTTTTTTTTTGTCTTTAAAATCTGTGCTCGCAGTTGAGCTGCTGCACATCCAGCTTCAGCGTCTGCTGTAGCTGTTGAATCTGTTGCCAGCGTTGCTGCTGGTCGGCATAGACAAAAATTTTCTCATCGACCTGATCCAGTTTGGACACAGCAATTTTTTGTGCAGCACAATAACGGCCTTCATAGCGTTCCTGTGCAAGCGCCTGTTGTGCTTCAGGACTTAGGCGATCTGCGGTTAAAATCTTCTGCTGGCCTTTGGCATACTCGACCAGAATGCGTTTTTGCGGAATGGTGAACCAGAGATGACCATTAATAAATTCTGCGACATCGCGGCGTACCCCGTTATAGTCCACCATGAGTGGGGCAACCAGCTGACAGCCCGATAATGTCGCAACTAGCAGACTACTGATCCATATTTTTAACTGCATTGTGTTCAAGTGATTGATCCTGGAAAGTTTCATCATAGTCAGCGAAAGGGTTTGACCCAAGTAAAAAATTGCAAATCCGGTTAAAAATTAATAAAAACGTCATGTTTTGCTTAAACAGTGTTCATTTGAGTAGATAAATATCTTGACGATAAAGTCCGAACTTTAGATAATGCGCACACAGTTTACGGCTATGTAGCTCAGTTGGTTAGAGCACCGCACTCATAATGCGGGGGTCACAGGTTCAAGTCCCGTCATAGCCACCATTTTAAAAGACCAAGCTCTCAGCTTGGTCTCTTTTTTTGTCTGTTCAAAAAGTCCAAAAAAATGTTGTGCAAACTCTCCGCGCAATTTAGATACCAGCGATGAATAAAATGCTGGCTTAGGAATTCAGCTGTTGCTGTACCCAGCTTAAGAATTCCTGTTTATGCGCAAGGGCCGGCGCTTTAGAACCATCAATCACTTTAGGCTTGCCATTAAATTATACCTTTAAACAGATAAGACTGCCCAGCTTCAAACTCGATACTGCCTGTATCATGGATTTCGGCGAAAAACGCGTTCAGGCGCTCATACTGGCTATAGCAATGAAAATGCGGACGTTCATTAAATAATGATAAATCTGTTCTAAAGTCTGCAGGGTATTTCTTAGTGTCATATGAAATCCATTGCATCCAATTTTAGCTCATGCATATCTTGAACATAGGGTTAAACATAGACCGTTGTCTATCTGTTTTTAGTCAACCTAGACGATTCATTGATATTGGTTTTTTTGAATGACGTAGAACTCAAAAATATAGGATCGGTTTAGATGGCAGGGGAAGATGCGTATTCTAAGTAGCCTCATTCCAGCGGACAATAAAAAACCCCAAGACTGGCTTGAGGTTTTTAGGATGGATCAGATCAGGAGCTTATAGGCCCGGTTTCCAGCCATTGACTAATGGATAACGGCGTTCACGGCTAAAAGAACGTGATGTAATGCGCGGACCAATTGCGCCCTGACGGCGTTTGTATTCATTGCGGTCAACCAGACGCACCACTTTTTCAACCACAGCCTGATCAAAGCCTTTGGCAATAATATCGTCCTGGCTCAGGTCTTCTTCAATATAGGCATACAGGATCGCATCTAGCACATCATACGGTGGCAAAGAGTCCTGATCTTTCTGGTCCGGGCTCAGTTCAGCTGATGGCGGACGGCTAATTACACGCTCCGGAATCACCGGCTGTTCGCTTATACTGTTCCGGTATTTGGCCAGTTCAAACACGATGGTTTTGTAGACATCTTTGAGAACTGCATAACCACCAACCATATCGCCATACAGGGTGCAGTAACCGACTGACAGTTCAGATTTGTTACCAGTCGACAGGACCAGGTTGCCAAATTTATTGGATAAGCCCATTAGCAACGTACCGCGGGCACGGGCCTGCAGGTTTTCTTCGGTGGTATCAACCGGGCTATTGCCAAAGAATGGATACAGGGTTTGCATAAAGCTGTTCACAATCGAGTGAATTTCGGCAATGCCAAAGGTCACACCCATGGTTTTGGCTTGCTGTGCAGCATCTTCTACACTAATTTGCGCGGTATAGGTATACGGCATCATCACCGCTTGTACTTTGTCTGCACCCAGGGCATCAACCGCAATGGCCAAGGTTAGTGCAGAGTCAATCCCGCCAGATAAACCCAGAATCACGCCTGGGAAACCTGAACGTTGTACATAGTCACGTGTTGCCAGCACCAGACCCTGATAAATTTCAGCCATGGTGTCGAGGGCTGCCGCCTGTTCGCCCGTTTTATAGCGCTGCTGTTCGGCTTCATACTCCACCACAAACAGGCCTTCCTGATAGGTTGGCGCACGTAAAGCAAGTTCACCGTCTTTGCTGATCAGGAAGCTGGTGCCATCAAAGATCAGATCATCCTGACCACCAACCTGATTGACATAGGCCAGGTTCAGATTCAGCTGTTTGGCCAGCGCAGTCATGGTATCAATACGGTGCTGTGGTTTACCAACTTCGTATGGCGATGAATTCAGCACCAGCACGGTTTCTACATTCAGCTGGGCCAGTTGCTGTACAGTGGCTAAAGACCAGACATCTTCACAAATCAGTACGCCAAATTTATGCCCCAAGTATTCAAAGACCAGATGTTGATGACCTTCGTTAAAATAACGTTTTTCATCAAACACGCCGTAGTTCGGTAAATTCTGTTTGTTATAAATACCCAGAATCTGGCCATCTTTCATTACCGCAGCCGAGTTATAACGCTGGCCATCTTCAGTTTCATTGACAAAACCAAATACCACGACGATGTCTTTAATCTGGCTGAGCTGTTCAAACGCTTTTTGCGTGCGTTTTTTGAGGCTTGGGCGTAACAGCAAATCTTCTGCTGGATAACCAATCAGAGAAAGCTCTGGGAAAATGATCAGGTCAGCCTGTTGTTTTTTCGCTTCATTTGCTTGTTCAAGCATTTTTTGCGCATTTGCTTCGAGATTGCCAATGTATGGAGAGAACTGTGCAAGGGCAATTTTAAAAGATTTCATTAATTTACGTCCTATTCCTATAGGGTTTTGAATACACGGGCTGCCGCTTGTAATTATGGTGATCGGGCAGCGGTGCATTCTGATACTAAAAAGTACTGCCGACTGGCTCAAGTATAAAAAGTAATACGCATACGACTTGATAAAATCTTATTTTGCAATGCAAAAAATCAGACGGGTTTATTTTATCTTAAATTAATTCAGATGCTAGAGCATATTCAGGATAATTGCATAGTAGCGGCAATTCGCGCCGTGAGAGAAGGCGCATAATGCTTTATTTAGTAAGCTTGAGTAACAAAAGCATGGGTTTGGTGAATCAGGCCTGATGGCACAAAAAACCGGCAGCTTGCAACATGAAAGCGCTATTGCAGCGCAGTTTAGGCCGGTGGATGCAGAATAATATTGTCAATCTTGTTTAAAAAAATATCGCGGGCAATATCGCCTTGCTGTTCAATGTTGTAGGCAAAAAACGGCTTACCGGGAATTAGCTGGTAACGGTAGGGATTATACCGCCCGGCAGACAGATAAAAAGCGGTTTGCAGCAGCGCACCTTTCAGCAGCACATTAATCTGCTGCTGATGCTGGTAAATATGTGTCATTTCATGAATCAGCACCGCCTGAAAGGCAAGCGGTGCCTGGCTATAATCTTCCCGGTACAATGGATCACGCACATGAATATAACCTTGCGGCGCCATCAGAATATGCGCCGGTTGCCAGGGCAAATAAGGATGATTCATGATGCTGACCCGGCTGTAATCAATCAGCTGCCCGAATACGCGCTGGCACAACGCAATTTCGCCCGGGGTTAAAGCCCGGCAGCGAAACTGCTCCAGTTTAAGCAGGCGCAGTAGCAGCGGTAACAGTTTCAATAACAGCATGGTGAAAGATCAGGTCGGGCCATTCAATTTTCCCAGTTATAACAAAACTGGCAGGCAGATATGTAGCAAAAATTTCATCTGCGGTGGCTTGCCGGTTTTTCTTCATTTCCGCAAACCGTTACAATGCAGTTTTTCGCGCAGGTTCAGGTATTCGATGAAAGCACGTATTCATACACTTATTTCGCAAATGTCCCAGCAGATGTATGAACGTGAACAGGTGATCGCACAAACCTTGCTGGCCGCTGTGGCCGGCAGTCATACCTTTTTATACGGCTTGCCGGGCACGGCCAAAAGCCTGATTTCCAGACGGGTTGCAGCCGCTTTTGAGGTCTATGCCTATTTTGAATATTTGATGAACCGCTTTAGTACCCCGGAAGAAATTTTTGGCCCGGTGTCAATTAAAGCCTTAAAAGAAGATCACTATATCCGTAAAACCGAGCATTATCTGCCCTGTGCCGATTTTGCTTTTCTGGATGAAATCTGGAAGGCCAGCCCGGCCATTTTAAATACCTTGCTGACTTTGGTGAATGAAAAAGTCTTTAAAAATGGCGAGCAGCTGCAGCAGGTGCCCTTAAGTGTGCTGATTGGTGCATCCAATGAAATTCCTGAACCGAATCAGGGACTGGATGCGCTGTATGACCGTTTTATTTTGCGTCTGGTGGTCGAACCCATTCAGCAGGCCGGCAATTTTCATCAGCTGCTACAAGCCAAACCGGGCAGTGCTCATTTGCAGATGGATGAACCGCTTAAAATTACCCAGGCCGAACTGGCCGAATGGCGCGAACAGATTCATGAAATTGAGCTGCCGGCTTTGGTATTCCAGGTGATTGATCTGATTCGCCAGTATTTACAGCAGCATGTCGATGGCCTGTCGGTCTATATTTCCGACCGGCGCTGGCAACGTGTGGCTTATCTGCTTAAAGCTGCGGCATTTTTAAATGGCCGCTCACAGGTCTTGGTCAGTGATTTGTATCTCTTGAAATCCTGCCTGTGGAATCAGCTGGAAGATATTCCGGAGATGCACAAGCTGATTGATCAGGCCATTCTGGAGATAGGCTTGCACGCCGATTTGCAATTGGAGTCACTAATTCAGCGCAAAGACGAGCTGGAACAGCAGATGCTGAACGCCTTTTACTATACCGATGATGTCTATGAAAGCTATCTGATTCAGGACAAGGAATACTTAAGAGCAGTGACTCACCTGGATCATCATTATCAGGATAAAGTGCTGTATCTGTTATTAAATAAAATGGACAGCAAACAGGATTTCTTTGCTGTGGATGCTTCCGGTGAGGAAATTCGCGGCATCGTGTGTAACTTTAATGGCGGCCGGGTCTGTACCTTAAAAGGCGGCTATTATGGGCTGGAAGAAGTGGTCACACCGTATATTAAATACCCGAAAGGCAGCGCACGCCGTGTCATTGATGAAAAGTTGGTGCAGCAGTTGCGGGGAGAGCTTGCCCAGCTACAAAATGCACTGAGCGAAGATTTAGCCCTGTTACAGCAGCGTTTTGATGCCCAGTCAGCACATTTTGCTTCAGTCTTTGTTGCCGCCGCCGACAGTGCCCAGTTACAACAGCATGTGCAGCAGCAGTTACAGCGCTATCAGTTGCAACTGCAAGACTGCGCGCGGCTGGAACAGCTATGTCAAGGCTAGACCTGCAGCAGCATCAGCGTCAGCATACAGCGTTAGAGCAGTTGACCGGACAGCTGTATCAGGAGCTGGCCGATTCCTCCTTAAAACACTGGCTGGATGATCAGAAAGTCAGTCAGCATCTGGATGATAAAGTCCGGGCCTGGGCCTATCAGGCCAAATCCAGTCTCGATCAGCAGCATCCTTATAGGGAAGTGCAGCAGCAACTGGAACACTGGCTGGCGCAGCCCTCCATCAATAGTGACCAGTTTCAGCAGATGCAGGTGCAATATCAGGATTTTCAGGCTCAGCTGGGGCTGCCTGATTTAAGCCCGTTTTGGACTCAAAGCGCTACTTTCTCTGCCGGACAGCGCGAGCTACAGGCACAGTTATTAACAGAAAAATGGCAACGTAAACTGACCGAAGCCATTGCTCATTGGGAATTTGAGCAGCTGGCCTTGCAGCGGGATGCTTTTCTGGATGAGATTCGCGATTTTCTCAGCCAGATGCAGCGACTGGCCAAATACAAAGATGCCACCGGCATCGAAACCGGTATTTTTATTGACTATTCCAGAGGCCAGTTACAACCACAGGATATCCAGCAGTTTGAGCAATGGGCCAGCTATTTGCAGGAGGATCGTGAGCTGCAAGCCTTGTGCCAGAAAATCGGTTCTGCCCAGCCTGCACATTATCCGCGCCAGGCCGTGCAGCAGCATCGGCCAGAGCAGGAGCTGGAATTGTTGGAGCAGCACTGGCATGAAGAAATTACCGGTATTCAGCTGGCGCAGGATTTGAATCTGGCGCTGCCGAGCGAGCTGGCCTTACTGGCCGATCCCGATCTGGCGCTTTTATTTGACCTGAAATATCTGGAATCCAACCTGATGAGCTTTAACCTGCAAGGTCAGCACAGCAGTCGGGTAATTCAGGATCAAACAGCACGGCACAAGCGTCTGGGGCAAAAAGGCCCGATGATTTTGTGTCTGGACACCAGCGGTTCCATGCACGGCCAGCCGGAGCTGATTGCCAAAGCCATGAGTCTGTATCTGGCAATTCAGGCCATGAAAGCCAAACGCCCGATGTATTTAATTAACTTCTCGACCCAGCTGACCAGCCTGAATTTACTCGAAGGCTATTCGCTGGATGATCTGATTCACTTTCTTAGCCAGTCTTTTCATGGCGGCACCGATGTTATTCCCGCCATCGAACATGCCCTGTCGATGCTGGCCCAGCCAAATTTTCACAATGCCGATGTGCTTGTGGTGTCCGATTTCATCATGGGGCAGTTACCGACAGAACTGATGGCCCAAGTCGAGCAGCAGAAACAGCAGGGCACCGGTTTTTATGCGGTAGCGATTGGTAACTTCCGTTTTGAACATCTGAATCAGGGCCTGTTCGATCATCAGTGGATTTATCAGTCCAAAGAACGCAAAGTGCGTTATCTGCCCAGTAACCGCAGTGACAGAGTGTCCAAATAGGCGCTGCCCCCCAATTGACAAGGAAATGAGCTCTGCGGAAAAAAGTGTGAGAAAATTGTCAGACAATATTTTTTAAAGTCACGATTTGCCAATTTTATGACGATTTTGGCAACTGGTTTCAATGCAGGGCTGGCTTAGTTTTGGTCTCATTCAGGTCGATGACCACGGTGTCTTGACCTGGCTCAAATGGACAAAACAAAGAGAATAGCCATGCAGATTGCTCAGTTTTTACCTCAGCCTGTTCGCCATTTTTTCAGCGCGACACCTTTTGATGCCGAGAAACAGTCGGCTGCCCTCCCAATCCGGCATATGAAATTCGACTTTAAGGCCGAAGAAATAGATCCCAAATTTTACTTGAATGCCGAACTGGCCAGTGCCTATTTTGCCTCGCTGTCGATTTTCCTGACCTATGGCGAAGATCTGGTGATTGACACCGCGCGTTATCATCGTGAGCTGTTAAATGATCCCGTGCTAAAACAGCGGGTCACCTCCCTAATTGGCCAGGAGGCGCTACATTCCAGATTGCATGAAGAGCTGAATGATGCCTTTCGGGATGCCGATCTGCCGGTTGAGCTGTTCCGTTCCTGGGCCAGATTTGTCTTTGATCACGGCTTTAACCGTTTGCCACAGCCGATGAAACTGTCGCTGATGGCTGGCATTGAACATTTCACCGCGGTGCTGGCCGAGTACATGATGAATCATGAGGAAATTTTCTTCCAGTCGCATGATGAAAAGCAGCGTGCCATCTGGATGTGGCACATGCTGGAAGAATCGGAACACAAAGACATTGCCTATGATGTGTTCCAGTCTTTATCCAACAGTTATGGCTTGCGCATTGCCGGTTTCTTCCCGGCGCTCATCACCATCCTGGTGCTGATTTCCATTGCCTCGCTGCTGGTGCCGTTTTATCGCAAACCGTCTAATTTGTTTAGCCTGAGTTACTGGAAAGACCTGCCGCGTAGCATCAAGCTGATTTTTGGTCTGCAAGATGGCGTGTATGGCAGTAGCTGGGCGCATATTCTGGATTATCTGCGTCCCGGTTTTCATCCGAATGATCATGATACTTCGGCCTTTTTAGCCTATTACAAGGAACGTTTGCTGCATCCGGAAAGCGGGGTGTTAACGCCGTATTTCGTCAAGGAATTTACCCCGGCGCTCAAAGTGTAAGGATGAAGAAGGATGATGGGATTATTTGCAAAAAAAGTGCGACTGAGCCAGCAGGCCTATGCGGTGGTGACCGGTGCAGGCAGTGGGATTGGACGCAGTTTTGCGCTGGAACTGGCCAGGCGTGGTGGCAGCGTGATCTGTGCCGATATCAATCTGGCGACGGCTCAAGCAACCGCCAAGCAGATTGAACACCAGTTTGCGACTGCGGCCTTTGCGTTGCAATGTGATGTGGGTGTGGCCGAGCAGGTGCAGCAACTGGCTGAACAGTCTGAACAGCTGTTGGGCCATCCGGTGACTTTGCTGATCAATAATGCCGGTGTGGGGCTGGGTGGCAAGTTTGATGAAGTCAGCCTGGCCGACTGGCAATGGTGTATGCAGGTCAACTTATGGGGCGTGATCCACGGTTGTCATTATTTCGTACCGAAACTGAAACAGCAGGGTGGTGGTGCGATTATTAATGTCGCTTCGGCTGCTGGTTATACCGCAGCGCCGGAAATGACCGCCTATAACGTCAGCAAGTCCAGCGTACTGGCCTTGTCTGAAACCCTGTCTGCCGAGTTACGTGGCGCCAATATTCGCATCAATGTGTTATGCCCAACGCTGGTGCCGACCAATATCATGAAAAATGGCCGTTTGCCTGCGCATTATTCGGGACTGGCAGATCATTTGCTGACCCATCATGCCTTTGTCAGCTGTGAGCAGGTGGTAGCGCAGACCTTAAACAATTTAGACCGGGGCGAGCTGTATACCATTCCACAGCCAGATGCCAAACTGTTCTGGTGGTTCAAGCGTGCCGCGCCGCGTTTATATACCAAGCTGCTGGGTGTGGGTTATCCATTATTCAATAAATATGTACAAAAATCCTGAGTAGAAAAAAATGAAACAAGATGATCAAGTCACGTTGCAAACGGTCGCTGAGCCGGCCGATCTTGTGCTCAAAAAGCCTAGTCGAAAAGCCAAAAGTGCCAGTGCAGCATCAGTAAGGGCAGGGGCCAATCAGCCAAATTCTCAAACAACTGAGCAGCGCGGTAGATCAACTACTATGTCAAGCCGGGTCTATGACACCATTATTATTGGGGCGGGTATTTCCGGTCTGGCAGCGGCCTATAAACTGAATCAGGCTGGCTATCAGGATTATCTGGTGCTGGAAAAAGCCGGCCGGGTAGGAGGCACCTGGCGGGACAATACCTATCCGGGTTGTGGTTGTGATGTGCCCTCGGCCTTATATTCTTTTTCCTTTGCGCCAAGTCATGGCTGGAGTCATTTATTTGCCAAGCAGCCGGAAATCCTGCGTTATCTGGAAGATGTGGCGACCCGTTTTCAGCTATATGCCAAGATTGAATTTCATAATGAACTGCAAGATGCACGCTGGAATGAGACTGAACAGATGTGGGAGCTCAACACCAGCAAAGGGCGATATCGGGCCAGAACCGTGATTTTCTCTACCGGCCCGATTACCGAGCCGCAACTGCCGAAAATTAAAGGCATCGACAGTTTTAAGGGCGAAATGTTCCATTCGGCACGCTGGAACCATGCCTATGACCTGCGTGGTAAACGCATTGCGGTCATTGGCACCGGCGCCTCGGCCATTCAGTTTATTCCGAAAATTCAGCCTCTGGCCAAAGAGTTATATATTTTCCAGCGTACAGCGCCGTGGGTCCTGCCAAAGCCTGATCTGCCCCTGAATCAGGTGATGAAAAGTACACTGGCCAAGTTTCCGGTCATCCAGCAGCGTTGGCGCGGTGCGGTATCGCAATCTTTGAATCTGATTAATTTTGGCCTGCGTCATCCACCTTTGTTGGAGCCCGTGAATGTACTCAGCCGGCAGCTGTTAAAATTACAGGTCAAAGATCCGGCTTTACGTCAGGCGGTTACCCCCAATTTTTCGGTCGGCTGTAAGCGTTTACTGTTTGCCAATGATTATTATCCGGCCTTGCAGGCCCCGAATAGCACTTTAATTCCGCATGGCTTGGTGGAAATTGAAGGCAATACGGTGATTTCCGCCAATGGTGACCGGCATGAGGTCGATGTGATTATCTGGGGAACGGGCTTTGAGGTGTCACATCCACCGATTGGTCGCCGTGTGCAGAATGCCCAAGGCCAACGACTTTCCGAGCTGTGGCAGAGCAGTTCACCCGAAGCCTTTTTGGGCACCAGTATCCAGCATTTACCCAATGCCTTTTTGGTGCTCGGGCCGAATATTCTGGTCTATGATTCCTTTATTGGCATTGCCGAAGCGCAACTGGACTATATTGTCAGTGGTTTATTGCAAATGAAAGCCAAGGGCTTAAAGCGCATTGAAATCAAGCCGGATGTGCTGAAATACCACAATGCCAAAGTACAGACTCATGTGCAGAAAACTGTGTTTAACCGTGGCGGCTGTCAAAGTTATTATCTGGACCAGAATGGTCGCAACTTTGCCGCCTGGCCGTGGTCACTGGCCGAGTTAAAGCGACGTTTACAGCGCCTAGATCTGGAGCATTATCAGGTAGCTTAACGTACTTTTGCGCTGAATATTGGCGTTGCCTCGGTCTGGTCGAAACGCGCATTTAGTTTGAATGTCCATAAAAAAACCACCCAAACGGGTGGTTTTTTCGTCGTTGAACGCGAACCGGATTAACGGTTGATGTCGCGTTGAACTTCGCCAGTGTAAAGCTGACGAGGACGACCGATCTTGTAAGGACCGCTGTGCATTTCTAACCAGTGGCTGATCCAACCAACTGTACGTGCAAGCGCGAAGATCACAGTAAACATTTCTGTCGGAATACCAATCGCTTTCAGGATGATACCAGAGTAGAAGTCTACGTTTGGATACAGGTTACGCTTGATGAAGTATTCGTCAGAAAGCGCGATACGCTCAAGTTCCATTGCTAACGCTAATTGTGGATCGTTGATACCTAATGCACCAAGAACTTCGTCGCAAGTCTCTTTCATTACTTTCGCGCGTGGGTCGAAGTTTTTGTAAACACGGTGACCGAAGCCCATCAGTTTAACTTCTTTAGTCTTCACTTTTTCCATGAAGCCAGCAACGTTTTCTACAGTGCCGATTTCATCCAGCATCTTAAGAACTGCTTCGTTCGCACCACCGTGCGCAGGACCCCAAAGTGCAGAGATACCCGCAGCGATACAAGCATAAGGGTTAGCACCGGTAGAACCCGCTAAACGTACTGTAGACGTAGACGCGTTTTGCTCGTGGTCAGCGTGAAGCGTGAAGATACGGTCCATTGCTTTGGCAAGAATCGGGTTCACTTTGTAGTCACGGTCTGCAGGCGTAGCAAACATCATGTACAGGAAGTTTTCAGCGTAGCTTAAGTCGTTACGTGGGTAAACGAATGGTTGACCCACAGTGTACTTGTAGCTCCAAGCCGCTAAAGTAGGAATCTTCGCGATTAAACGGATCGCAGTGATTTCACGGTGGTTAACATCTTCGATGTCCAGGTTGTTGTGATAGAACGCAGATAATGCACCCACAACACCAACCATGATCGCCATAGGATGCGCATCACGACGGAAACCGTTATAGAAGCGGCTAACTTGGTCGTGAACCATGGTGTGGTTACGAACTTTCGCGTCAAATTCTTCTTTTTGCTCAGCTGTTGGAAGCTCGCCGTTTAATAACAGGTAGCAAGTTTCCAGGTAATCAGCTTTAGTCGCCAATTGATCAATCGGGTAACCGCGGTGTAACAGAACACCTTTGTTACCGTCAATGAATGTGATCTTAGATTCACAAGAAGCTGTCGCCATAAAACCAGGATCAAAAGTAAAGTGACCTGCAGCCAACACATCCTTAACGTCAATTACATCTGGGCCCAATGTGCCGCTGTAAATTGGTAATTCAATTTCTTTGCCATCAAGCTGTAAAACGGCTTTCTTGCCAGTTGCTTCAGACATTCAATAGATCTCCTGTCCTGGTGAATGTTGATCTGACTCGTAGTATCAATCTTTTAATGCGCGAATCAGACGGATCGAAAATTTGCTATAAGATTAGTGTGTACTGAAATTTTGTCAATTATACTTATGGATAAAAAGTGACGCTGACACAGCAGCTTAGTCAAAAAATATTCGTATGAAAAACTGAGTAAAATCACAGCACCGACGCGCTATAATAAGTCAAATTCCCGGACAGGTGCAGAAAAAAATAATAGGAATGCTTTAATTGTAAGCAATTTTTTAGCGTTAAAAGCTCTTGAAAAGCCAGGCTGCTGGAATTTTAAGCTTTCCGAAATGTATCTGTTTTTCATAACTTAGCTGGGCTTTGCCGGTTCTGCTGCTGCTTTGTTATTCATAAATAAAAGCGCTAAGTCTGTCATTTTTTTAGGTTTAACTGGTTAAAAAATAGCTGATTAAATCAGCCATTCAGCCAGTTAACTTGTTCTGATGCGCTGAAATTGCAAGTAAAGGCAGAACAATCTATCGGCATTTTTTTAAAAGCGAAGACCAAATGTCAGCCTGAAGCGGGAAGCACGGGCAGGGCGCTGAAAATATTTCATGTTGTTTTCCTGATAGCGAATATTCAAGGAAAAAATATTCAGGCACCCAAAGATAAAGTGAAAAGATTCAACAATATAGTGCCTAGACATTTACTGTGCTGCTTTAGTCTAAATATTTCAGTCCGGTGAAAATTGCAATTATAGCTAAAACCAATAGCAGAAATATAAAATAAATTAATAAAAAACAGTGAGATGATGCCTTAACGGTGTATCTGGTTAATGTGTTTCACAAATTACCTATTTGTTAATGATTCTTATTTAAGGATTTTTTGTTCAAAAAGCCCGGTGCGGTTGTTTGTATTTTAATAGTTGACGTTTTATAATTCAGTGTCGTTTTGAATATAGGCATTCGAATGCCTAGCAATGCCAGCTTTCCTTCGAATTAATTCCAACAAACTCCGGATGGAGTTTTTACTTACAGGATGCCCGCTGTGAAAAGCAACAGACCTGTCAATTTGTCCATGGGTCAAGTTTTATCAGTAAACTTAAAATCACCTGTGGCTATTGCATCAATTTTACACCGTCTTTCAGGTGTCATCGTATTTTTACTCGTACCGGTACTTCTTTGGTTATTAGACAAGTCTTTGTCTTCACCAGAAGGTTTTGCAGAAGTACAGGAAATCTTTAACGGTTTCTTTGTCCGCTTTATCGTATGGGTATTTGTAGCCGGATTAATCTATCACTTCATCGCTGGTGTCAAGCATTTACTTGCTGACCTTGGTGTTGCAGAGGAACTGCAAAGTGGTCGTGTTGCAGCTACTATCGCATTAGTCTTGTCTGCGATTGGTATTCTCGCAGCCTTTGTATGGATTGTTCTCTAATGAAAAGTGCTACAGGTTTAACGGGTTCAGGTTCTCGCGACTGGTTTATCCAACGCGTAAGTGCTGTTGTTCTTGCTGTTTATACCGTTGTGGTATTTGGTTGGATTCTGCTGAATGGCGGATTTAACTTTGAACAGTGGTACGGCTTTATGATGACATTACCAATGAAGATTTTATCTTTATTGGCAGTCTTATCTCTTGTTGCACACGCATGGATTGGTATGTGGCAGGTATTCACAGATTACGTGACTACTCGTCAGATGGGTCCTTCAGCTTCAGGTTTACGCCTAGTGCTGACTTCAGCAGTGATTATTGCTGTTTTTGCATACGCAATCTGGGCAATCCAGATTTTCTGGGCGAATTGATAGGAAGATATCATGGGCGCGATTAACCCTAAAGAAGATTATTCAAATATTCCACACCAATTTTTTGACGCAGTCATCGTTGGTGGTGGTGGTTCAGGTATGCGTGCATCTTACCAACTTGCTCAAGCGGGTTTGAAAGTTGCAGTACTGACCAAAGTATTCCCAACACGTTCGCACACGGTTGCAGCGCAAGGTGGTATTGGTGCATCTCTTGGTAACATGCAAGAAGATAACTGGCACTACCACTTCTATGACACGGTTAAAGGTTCTGACTGGTTAGGCGACCAAGACGCGATTGAATTCATGACGCGTGAAGCGCCACAAGTGGTTTATGAATTAGAACACTTGGGTATGCCATTTGACCGTAACGCAGACGGTACAATTTACCAGCGTCCATTCGGTGGTCACTCTGCAAACTACGGTGAAAAAGCTGTGCCACGTGCATGTGCTGCTGCTGACCGTACAGGCCACGCGCTGCTTCACACGCTTTATCAAAGTAACGTGAAAATGGGTACTCAATTCTTCGTTGAATGGATTGCGCTTGACTTAATCCGTAACGAAGCAGGCGACGTACTGGGTGTCACTGCAATTGACCAGGAAACAGGTAAAATTGCGGTATTCCAAGCCAAAGCGACGTTATTTGCTACTGGTGGTGCAGGTCGTGTTTACCGTGCATCTACTAACGCGTATATCAACACGGGTGACGGTCTTGGTATGGCTGCTCGTGCAGGTATTCCATTACAGGATATGGAATTCTGGCAATTCCACCCAACAGGTGTTGCGGGCGCAGGCGTATTGTTAACGGAAGGCTGTCGTGGTGAGGGTGGTATCCTTCGTAACGCTTCTGGCGAACCGTTCATGGAACGTTATGCTCCAACTTTAAAAGACTTGGCGCCACGTGACTTCGTATCACGTTCTATGGACCAGGAAATTAAAGAAGGCCGTGGTTGTGGTCCGAACAAAGACTACATCTTGCTGGATATGACGCACCTGGGTGCTGACACGATCATGAAACGTCTGCCATCTGTATTCGAGATTGGCAAGAAATTCGCGAACGTTGACTGTACTAAAGAGCCAATTCCGGTTGTACCAACAATCCATTACCAAATGGGTGGTATTCCGACCAACATTCATGGTCAGGTTGTTGTTCCAGAATCTCGTGAAACGACTCCGCTGGTTGCCAACTACGACAAAGACACTGACACATATTCTACAAATGCGGAAGGTCGTGACTTTGCGAAACCTGTAAAAGGTTTCTATGCAATTGGTGAATGTTCATGTGTATCTGTACACGGTGCAAACCGTTTAGGTACTAACTCACTGCTTGACCTGGTGGTATTTGGTAAAGCGGCTGGTCAACATATCATTGAGTATGTAACTAAACAGCACGATGGCGAGTACGAACCACTACCTACAACTGTACTTGAAAACACGCTGAACCGTATTCGTAAACTTGACGAATCGACTTCAGGTGAAAACGCTCAAGAAGTTGCGGATGCAATTCGTAACATCGTTCAGGATCACGCAGGTGTATTCCGTACTTCAGCATTGCTTGAAGAAGGTGTGAAACAGATTCTTGCGCTTGAACCACGTGTTCGCAATATCCACCTGAAAGACAAATCTAAAGTCTTCAACACTGCACGTGTAGAAGCATTAGAAGTTGAAAACCTATACGAAGTCGCAAAAGCAACCTTGATTTCTGCTGCTGCGCGTAAAGAGTGTCGTGGTGCGCACACTGTTGTAGACTTTGAATTACCACCAGATCACCCGACTTATTCTTATGGTCGTCGTGATGATGAGTGGATGAAGCACACTCTGTGGTTCTCTGCAGACAACCGTCTTGAGTACAAACCAGTACGTTACAAGCCGCTTTCTGTTGCAGCTATTCCACCTAAACCACGTACATTCTAATCAGGAGAAACAAGATGAGTAGAGGTACTCGTACATTTCATATCTACCGCTATGATCCTGATAAGGATAAAGCACCGTACATGCAAACATTCAAGCTGGAATTGACTGATAAGCATCGTATGTTGCTTGACGCACTTTTGGCGTTGAAAGTACAAGACGAAACTTTAACGTTCCGTCGTTCTTGCCGCGAAGGTATTTGTGGTTCTGATGGTGTAAACATCAATGGTAAAAACGGTTTGGCGTGTCTTTGGAACCTGAACGATTTACCAAATGAAATCACCATTCGTCCATTACCAGGTCTGCCAGTGATCAAAGACCTAGTTGTTGATATGAATCAGTTCTACGACCAGTACAACAAGATTCAGCCATTCTTGATCAACAACCAGCCTGCGCCACCAAAAGAGCGTTTACAGTCTCAGGAAGACCGTGAGCACCTAGATGGCCTGTATGAATGTATTTTATGTGCATGCTGTTCAACTTCATGCCCATCATTCTGGTGGAACCCGGACAAATTCCTGGGTCCTTCAGCGCTGTTGAATGCTTACCGCTTCATCATCGATTCACGTGATACTGCAACTCAAGAGCGTCTGGCGCGTCTTGACGACCCGTTCTCGCTGTTCCGTTGTAAAGGCATCATGAACTGTGTGTCAGTTTGTCCGAAAGGTCTGAACCCAACCAAAGCAATCGGTCACATCCGTAACATGCTTCTGGATACTGCAGGTTAATCTGAACGCCAGTTTGGTGAACTCAAAAAAGCACATCTCCGGATGTGCTTTTTTTATGCTGCTTTATTGAACACTTGAGTGGGGTTGGTCTGATGAGATGCATTGCTGCATACAAACTGGGTATGAAAAGTGCAGGTGAATAGTTTTAAATCAATCCTCTACAAAAGTGTAATAGAGTGATGGTATTTTGTTTTAATACGCCCAGAAATGGGGCATGAGACTGCAAAAAAGTGGTGCAAGATGTTATTATATAACGCAAGTTGAAGAGGGCAGATTGAAAGATGTGCTCTCTTTTGTTTTATGGAATAAAGAAGCCGTTGGACTTTGGTCTTAATTGCTTCTAATTATTAAATAAAGCACCATATGTTAGAGCAAAATATGTTTCTTGTATTTCGCCAATTTATAGGAGGTATACGTCAAAAAAATCAATTGAGAGTTGGAGATCATGTTACGATTAATAAACTTCTATATTTAAAAATTGAGGTTGAATTTATGTACATTTTTTCAACATTTAAAGAGATGTAGAAAGCCAGAAATTAGAGTAAACCTATTTAGAAAAGCTAATTTGCCGAATTAATTTTTCTAAGTCGATTTGCAAAAAAATTGCTCGGTTTTGGCCGAGTATAAAATGAGTGATGATGCCAATCAGGGCGTTATGATTCATTATTCACATTGGGTAGTCCTAATGTAGTGATAACGCCTCATGACAGTTGTCGAATGGGGACGAATGTCATGTTACCAATTTGACATTATCAATCATGGGTTTTGCTTAAAAAGCATCCTGAAAAATGTTTTTGCAATAGGAAATGGGTCCACAAATGCAAGAAGTTGCTGACGCTCTGCGTCTTGACACTGAACTTTCCGCTGATAGTGCAGCGTATATTGAAGAACTTTATGAGCAGTATTTAACGTCTCCAGAGTCAGTTGGTGAAGACTGGAGAGTGTACTTCGATAAATTCCCAAAAGGTGATCAACCTCATAGCAATGTACGTGAGCAATTCCTTTTATTGGGTCGCAACTCAAATCGTATTCAGTCTGTGGCTCAAAGCGCGGTAAGCTCTGAGCATGAACGTCGTCAAATAGGCGTCCTGCAACTGATCGCAGCGTATCGTAATCGTGGTCACCAAAAAGCAAAATTAGATCCGCTAGGTTTGGCAAAACGCGAAGAAGTGCCAGATCTTGATCTTGCTGCGCACGGTTTAACCAAATCTGATTTAGATACCGTATTCAACACAGGCAACCTGGCGATTGGTAAAACAGATACCACGCTGGGCGAAATGGTTGAAGCGATGGAAGCAACTTACTGCGGTTCAATTGGTGCAGAGTACATGCACATTGTTGACACCAAAGAGAAACGCTGGATTCAACAGCGTCTTGAAAGTGCCCGTGGTCAGTATGGCTTCAATGCAGAACAGAAAAAACACTTCCTTGAGCGTTTAACTGCCGCTGAAGGTCTGGAAAAATATTTAGGTAATAAATACGTTGGTGCAAAACGCTTTGGTGTGGAAGGTGGTGAATCTTTCATTCCAATGGTTAACGAACTAATTCAACGTGCCGGTGCGGTTGGTTGTAAAGAAGTCGTGATTGGTATGCCGCACCGTGGCCGTCTGAACTTGCTGGTTAACATCATGGGTAAAAACCCGGCTGACCTGTTTGGCGAGTTCGAAGGTAAATCTTTACACAAGAAAGGTTCGGGTGACGTTAAGTACCATCAAGGTTTCTCATCTAACGTAATGACCCCAGGTGGCGAAGTTCACTTGGCATTGGCGTTTAACCCGTCGCACCTTGAAATTGTTGGACCTGTGGTTGAAGGTTCGGTACGTGCCCGTCAAGTACGTCGTAAAGACATTGGTGGCGATGACGTATTGCCATTAATCGTACACGGTGATGCTGCATTTGCAGGTCAGGGCGTGAACCAGGAAACTTTCCAGATGTCACAAACACGCGGTTATACCGTGGGTGGTACTGTGCACATCGTAATTAACAACCAGGTTGGTTTCACCACCTCTGATCCACGTGATGCGCGTTCTACAGAATACTGTACCGACATCGCGAAAATGGTTCAGGCGCCAGTATTCCACGTGAATGGTGATGATCCTGAAGCGGTAATCTTCGTAACGCAATTGGCACACGACTTCCGTCATACTTTCCGTAAAGACGTAGTGATTGACCTGTTCTGTTACCGTCGTCGTGGTCACAACGAAGCGGATGAGCCATCTGCAACCCAGCCACTGATGTATCAGGTGATCAACAAGAAAGCCACTACACGTACTTTGTATGCAGACCAACTAGTACAACAGGGCGTATTAGATCGCGCTGCTGCAGACCAAATGGTTGAAGACTACCGTGCCGATCTTGAAGCAGGTAATCACGTTGCCAATGCGCTGGTTCTTGAACCGAACAAGAAAATGTTTGTGGACTGGACGCCGTACCTGGGCCATGAATACACTGACGAATGGGATACCACTTTCCCGGCTGAGCGCTTAAAAGAGCTTGGTGAAGGCATGCGTAAACTTCCAGAAGGTTTCGTGATGCAGCGTCAGGTGTCTAAAGTGATTGACGAACGTCTGAAAATGCAGACCGGCGAAATGCCGCTGAACTGGGGTGCTGCTGAAACTCTAGCCTATGCAACACTGCTAGATCAGGGTTACCTGGTACGTATTACTGGTGAAGACGTAGGTCGTGGTACCTTCTCGCACCGTCATGCCAAACTGCACAACCAGGTTGATGGCGAAACTTATATTCCATTGTGCCATGTGAAAGAAAACCAGCCGCGTTTTGCTTTATATGACTCGCTATTGTCTGAAATGGCGGTACTGGCATTTGAATATGGTTATGCGACCACGATTCCACACGGTCTGATCATTTGGGAAGCACAATTTGGTGACTTCGCTAACTGTGCGCAAGTGGTGATTGACCAGTTCATCGCCTCTGGTGAAACCAAGTGGGAACGTGTATGTGGTTTAACCATGTTGCTGCCACACGGCTTTGAAGGTCAAGGTCCGGAACACTCATCTGCACGTTTAGAACGTTTCTTACAGCTGTGTGCTGAAGACAACATGCAAGTGATTACCCCGACTACACCAGCACAGATTTTCCACGCTTTACGTCGTCAGGCAATTCGTCCAATCCGTAAGCCAATGATTGTGATGTCACCGAAATCATTGCTGCGTCACAAACTGGCAACTTCATCTCTTGATGAGCTGGCAACTGGTACCTTCCAGACCGTGATTGACGAAATCGACAGCAACATCAACAAGGCCGACGTGACCCGTCTGGTACTTTGTGGTGGTAAAGTGTATTACGACCTGCTTGAAAAACGTCGTGAAAAAGAATTGAACAACACGGCAATTGTTCGTATTGAACAGTTGTATCCATACCCAGAACAACGCATTGCGGAAATTCTTGAAGCTTATCCAAACGTGAAAGAACTGGTTTGGACTCAGGAAGAACCGAAGAACCAAGGTGCTTGGTTGTTCATCGCGCCGCGTCTATATGATGACGTGATGAAAGCTGGTAAACAGGTTCGTATCAGCTTTGCTGGTCGTGAGGCTTCTGCCGCTCCAGCGTGTGGTTCACCATATTTGCATGCAAAACAACAAGCTCAGCTCATCAATGACGCGCTTGCGATCGTAGCTGAATAACAGGAGATTCGAAGTAATGGCAACCGAAATTAAAGCACCGGTATTTCCAGAGTCAGTTGCAGATGGAACAATCGCGACTTGGCACAAACAACCAGGTGAAGCAGTATCACGTGATGAAGTGATCTGTGACATCGAAACTGACAAAGTTGTTCTGGAAGTTGTAGCTCCTGCAGACGGTACGATTGCTCAAATCATTAAAAATGAAGGCGATACTGTACTTTCAAATGAAGTGATTGCACAGTTTGAAGAAGGTGCTGCATCTGGCGCTGCGCAAACTCAAGCAGTTCAGTCTGAAGAGAAAGTTGAACAGGCGGCTGCGAAAACTGAAGCAGGTGCAGCACCTGTAGTTGAGCGTGCTCAACCTGTTGCGGACCAGGCACCAGCAGTGCGTAAAGCATTGACTGAAACCGGTATCAACGCTGCTGACGTACAAGGTACAGGCCGTGGCGGTCGCATCACTAAAGAAGATGTGGCCAACCACCAGGCGAAACCAGCAGCTGCGCCTTTAACTGCAGCAGTAGGCGAGCGTATCGAGAAACGTGTTCCTATGACGCGTTTACGTAAGCGTGTAGCTGAACGTTTACTTGCAGCGACTCAAGAAACTGCAATGTTGACGACGTTCAACGAAGTGAACATGAAACCAATCATGGAAATGCGTAAGCAATATAAAGACGCATTTGAAAAACGCCACGGTGCGCGTCTTGGCTTCATGTCATTCTTCGTAAAAGCTGCGACTGAAGCGCTAAAACGCTACCCAGCAGTAAATGCATCAATTGATGGCGACGATATCGTTTATCACGGTTACTATGACATCGGTGTAGCTGTATCTTCTGACCGTGGTCTGGTGGTTCCTGTATTACGTGATACAGACCGTATGAACTACGCTGAAGTTGAATCTGGCATTGGCGCTTATGCTGCGAAAGCGCGTGAAGGCAAACTTGCGATTGAAGACATGACTGGCGGTACATTCACCATTACTAACGGTGGTACTTTCGGTTCACTGCTGTCTACGCCAATTCTGAATACACCACAAACTGCTATTCTAGGTATGCACAAAATCCAGGAACGTCCTATGGCAGTCAATGGTCAGGTTGAAATCTTGCCAATGATGTATTTAGCGCTGTCTTATGACCACCGTTTAATCGATGGTAAAGAAGCGGTAGGTTTCCTTGTAACAATCAAAGAATTGTTAGAAGAGCCAGCTAAACTTATCCTTGACTTATAATTTATTAATTAAAAATCTCTCCTAACCCCTCTAAAAAAGAGGGGAAAGGTTCCCCCTTGAGCAAAAGGGGGAATTTAGAGAGATTGATTGGAGATAAAAATGTCTCAACAATTTGATTTAGTTGTTATTGGCGGTGGTCCAGGCGGTTATGAAGCAGCCATTCGTGCGGCTCAGCTTGGTTTTAAAGTGGCATGTATCGAAAAACGCATCCACAAAGGTAAACCATCTTTAGGTGGTACCTGCTTAAACGTGGGCTGTATCCCGTCTAAAGCACTGCTTGATTCTTCACACCGTTATGAAGATACCGTTCATCACCTGGCTGATCATGGTATTACGACAGGTGAAGTAAACTTTGACCTGTCTAAATTACTGGCACGTAAAGACAAGATCGTTGACCAGTTGACTGGCGGTATTGACCAGTTGCTGAAAGGCAATGGCATCGAATGGTTAAAAGGTACTGGTAAATTACTGGCGGGTAAGAAAGTTGAGTTTGTTCCTCACGAAGGTGAAACTCAGGTTCTAGAGCCAAAATATGTAATTCTTGCGTCTGGTTCTGTACCAGTGAACATTCCGGTAGCTCCTGTTGATCAAGACATTATTGTTGACTCTACTGGCGCGCTTGAGTTCCCTGAGGTACCGAAGCGTTTAGGCGTGATTGGTGCCGGCGTGATCGGTCTGGAGCTTGGTTCAGTATGGCGTCGTCTAGGTGCTGAAGTTGTTGTATTTGAAGCAATGGATGCCTTCTTGCCAATGGCGGATAAAGCGCTGGCAAAAGACTACCAGAAACTGCTGACCAAACAGGGTCTGGATATTCGTGTAGGCGCGAAAGTGTCTGGCACTGAAGTCAATGGTCGTGAAGTGACTGTAAAATACACCCAAGGCGGCGAAGAGAAAGAACAGACTTTCGACAAGCTGATCGTGTGTGTGGGTCGTCGTGCGTATGCTGAAGGCTTACTGGCTGATGACTGCGGTATCAAACTGACTGAACGTGGTCTGGTTGAAGTGAACGACTGGTGTGCGACTTCTGTTGAAGGCGTATATGCAATTGGTGACTTGGTACGTGGTCCAATGCTGGCACACAAGGCTATGGAAGAAGGCGTAATGGCAGTTGAACGTATTCACGGTCATGCTGCTCAAGTGAACTATGACACCATCATCTCTGTTATCTATACACACCCTGAAGCGGCGTGGGTAGGTTTAACAGAAGAGCAGGCTAAAGAAAAAGGTCATGAAGTGAAAACCGGTCAATTCGGTTTCGCAGTCAATGGCCGTGCTTTAGCTGCCGGTGAAGGTGCGGGTTTCGTGAAGTTTGTTGCCGATGCAAAAACTGACCGTTTACTGGGTATGCACGTGATCGGACCTGCGGCGTCTGATATTGTTCACCAAGGTATGATCGCGCTTGAATTTGTATCTTCAGTTGAAGATTTACAATTAATGACATTCGGTCACCCAACCTTCTCTGAGGTGGTGCACGAAGCAGCATTGGCCGTCGATGGACGTGCCATCCACGCGATTCAGCGTAAGCGTAAATAAATAAAAAAAGAGCGGTTTCGACCGCTCTTTTTCATTTGGTGGTTGTTTTTGTTTGAATAATCATCTAAAACTAAAACGATAAAACTGTATAAATGTTAATACTCACGACGATGGATGTTGGAGTTTTAGCGAGTCATAAAAAAACGTGAAAAGTAGTAAAAGGTAAATAAATGAATCTACATGAGTACCAAGCCAAAGCGCTATTAAAAAAATATGGTATGCCGGTGCAGGAAGGTTTGCTTGCAACCAATGCAGATGAAGCAGTACAGGCATTTGAACAGCTCGGTGGCAAATTCGCTGTCATGAAAGCCCAGGTGCATGCGGGTGGCCGTGGTAAGGCGGGTGGTGTGAAAGTGGTGAAATCGGCTGAAGAAGCGGCAGAGTATGCTAATCAGCTGATCGGTACTCGACTGGTCACTTATCAGACCGATGCCAATGGCCAGCCGGTGAACAGTATTCTGGTGGCCCAGGATGTCTATCCGGTAGAGCGTGAATTATATTTAGGTGCCGTGGTGGATCGTTCTAGCCGTCGCGTGACCTTTATGGCCTCAACCGAAGGTGGGGTCGAAATTGAAAAAGTCGCAGAAGAAACCCCAGAAAAAATTATTAAAGTTGAAGTTGATCCACTAGTCGGCTTATTGCCATTTCAGGCACGTGAAGTTGCGTTTGCCCTGAACTTAAAAGATGGACAAATCAACCAGTTTGTTAAAATCATGACTGCGGCGTATCAGGCCTTTATTGAAAACGATTTTGCCCTGTTTGAAATTAACCCATTGTCTGTACGTGAAAACGGCGAAATTTTATGTGTCGATGCCAAAGTTGGCATTGATTCCAATGCGCTGTACCGTTTGCCGGAAGTGGCGGCGCTGCGTGACAAGAGTCAGGAAAATGAGCGCGAACTGAAAGCCTCTGAGTTCGATCTGAACTATGTAGCGCTAGAAGGCAATATTGGCTGTATGGTCAATGGTGCCGGTCTTGCCATGGCAACCATGGACATCATCAAATTGTATGGTGGTCAACCGGCCAACTTCCTTGATGTCGGTGGCGGTGCAACCAAAGAGCGCGTGATTGAAGCATTTAAAATTATTCTGGCCGACAATTCGGTTCAGGGAGTATTAATCAATATTTTTGGTGGGATTGTACGTTGTGACATGATTGCGGAAGCGATTATTGCAGCAGTTCAGGAAGTCAATGTCAGCGTGCCGGTGGTGGTACGTCTGGAAGGAAACAATGCTGAGCTGGGGGCTAAATTACTAGATGAATCTGGCCTGACCTTAATTTCTGCAAATGGCCTGGCCGATGCTGCAGAAAAAATTGTTGCTGCGGTAAAAGCTTAAGGAGATGCATCATGAGCGTATTAGTAAATAAAGACACAAAAGTATTGGTTCAGGGTTTCACTGGTAAAAACGGAACCTTTCATTCGGCTCAGGCGCTGGATTATGGCACGCGTGTTGTCGGCGGTGTAACTCCAGGTAAAGGTGGTCAAACCCATTTAGACCTGCCAGTATTTAACACCATGAAGCAGGCGGTCCGTGAAACTCAGGCTGACGCTTCAGTGATTTATGTACCCGCGCCTTTTGTACTGGACTCGATTGTTGAAGCAGTCGATGCCGGTATTGAGCTGATTGTGGTAATTACCGAAGGTGTACCAACCTTAGATATGCTAAAAGCCAAACGCTATCTGGAAACCAATGGTAATGGTACACGCTTAATCGGCCCGAACTGTCCGGGTATTATTACCCCGGGCGAATGTAAGATCGGGATTATGCCTGGTCATATTCATCAACCAGGGAAAATCGGGATTATCTCGCGTTCAGGAACGCTGACTTATGAAGCGGTTGCGCAAACTACCAAATTGGGTCTGGGCCAGTCAACCTGTATCGGCATCGGCGGCGATCCGATTCCGGGCATGAACCAGATTGACTGTCTGAAACTGTTCCAGGACGATCCACAAACTGAAGCCATTATCATGATTGGTGAGATTGGCGGCACAGCCGAAGAAGAAGCAGCCGAATACATTCAGGCGCATGTGACCAAGCCTGTGGTGGGCTATATTGCCGGTGTAACCGCACCAAAAGGCAAACGCATGGGCCATGCTGGCGCAATTATTTCTGGCGGTAAAGGAACCGCAGAGGAGAAATTTGCTGCCTTTGAACGTGCCGGAATGGCTTATACCCGTAGCCCGGCCGAGCTCGGTTCAACCATGCTGAAAGTATTGCAGGACAAAGGTTTGGTGTAAAACCTAACTGACTAAAAAAACCCCAGTTCTTGGGGTTTTTTTATGGCAAAGAACATAGATAATGATGACGCTTCTATTGAGGAAAAAAGTAAAGCATACAAAACAAATAAAATGATTGTTTTGGTAATTGTGATTTGCATCACACTTTAATAGAATATTGAGAAATAATTATCATAAACTTGAGAATTTATATGATCAAAATAACAACGATCATGCCGATTCAGTGTCTGTCGCTTTGCTCTTTTTTATTTTTTTCTTCTGCTCATGCCAATATGCTTGATCAGCAACGTGAGCACGCGGTGGAGATGGTTCGGTCCGGACAGGTGGTCTCTGGACTCAATCGCTTGCAGGCGTTATTAGCTCAATTTCCCACAGATCAAAAGTTAATTGCGGATTATCTGGTTTTGGCCTATGGTCAGCCTGCGGTACATCCACAGGATTTATACCGCCTAACGCAGCAGATTCAACCTAAAACCTTTCCTGCCTATGCCCAGGTCAGCGCCATTAAGGTGCTCCGTGATGCCAAGCAGTACGCTCAGGCTAAAGCGTATCTGGCCCGGTTTCAGCCCTTAAATGCCCAGGCCAGCGGCAAAGTCTGGCGCGCGGTACTGGAAGCCGAGGCGGGGCAGACAGCAGCCGCTAAAACGTTGCTGAAAAACCTGCAATGGCAACAGCTTAGTGCCGATGACCTGAGTTTATTGTCTTATACCTATCGTATCCTGAATATGCCGGTACAAGCCTTGCAGGCGGCCGAAGCCGGATTAAAAAAGCAAAGCAGTATCGCAGGTCATGAACAATATGTGCTGGCGCTGATGCTTAATGGCAAGCATCAGGCAGCAGAGCACTATCTGCTGCAACAACAGTTAGCACAGAGCCATCCTCGTTTATTATTGCAAGTCAAACAGCACCAGTTTTCTACCCGGATTCAGAATGCAGTACAGGCCTATAAAACGGCACAACTGCGCAGTGAATATGCAACAGCCTATACCGAGCTGGATGCGGTATTGGCCGATATGGCTGCACATGAACCACAGGTGGCAGCTGACGCTGAACTGCAGCACGCATTCTATGCCGATTATCTGTATGTCTTGGGACAGCGTAAGCGTCATCAGCAGGTCTTGAAAATTGTGCAACAGCAGCATCAGCCAATTGCAAACTGGCCGGCTTATGTACGCCATGCCATTGCCGATGCCTATCTGGCCACCCGACAGCCCGAACTGGCTGAACCGGTGTATTTAAGCCTGTTTCAGGAAAAGAACTATGCAGACTATACGGTGTATGCCGGTTTGTATTATGCCTATATCGAACAGGAAAAATTCAAGCAGGCTGATCAGCTGATTCAAGACATGGACCGTCAGTTGCCGCGTTATCGTTATAGTGAGGCCAAAGGCGTGGATCGCAGTACCCATGAAGACCGGGAGCAGTATCTGGCTTTAAAAGGGCTGAACTATGCCTACCGCAACGAACATGCCAAAGCCGAGCAGTATTTTGAAACCCTGGTTTCAATTGCACCGAATAATCTGGCCTATCAGAACAATCTGGCACAAATTCAGCGCTGGCGTGAAAAACCACTGACTTCCCAACAGACGCTGGAGCAGTGGAATGGCCTGGATCAGGTCAGTCAAATCACCCAGATTAACCAGATGCAAAATGCCCAAGCCCTGAATGATATTAGGAGCTGGCGTCAGCTGAATCAGGCCTTGTTACAGACGGCTGCAGATGATACCGGTGTGCAATTAAGCCGCAAAGAATTAAAGGATCGCGATCATTTCAGCATTCAGCATGAAAGTTATTTTTCTGAAAGTCGTTCCGATCAGGAACAGTTGCTGAACCGTTTAAAAGGTTCAGAAGAGCGTACCCATTGGACCCGTCTTAACAGCCCGTGGCTAAATGAGCATTATCAGGTTTTTATTGACCATCAGCATCGGCAGGGGCGTTATGAAGATGGCACTCTGGATGATCCGCGTTTAGGTCTGGGTGTGGCCTGGTCCAAAGATCGCAAGTATGCCAGCCTGTTGCTGTCTCAATCTTTAGATGAAGACCGTGTGGGCGCTGCACTGGACTGGTCACACTGGTTAAATGATCATTGGCAATATCATCTGGCGGTGAATACCCAGGCCGATATTCCGTTGCAGGCAGTGGCCAAAGCACATGAAGGGCAATCGTATCGGGCTGGCCTCAACTGGCAGGCCAACGAGTCGCGTAAAGCCGGTGCACAATTTCAATTGACCGATATTGATGATGGCAACACCCGTCAGGAATATCAGGCCTATTTTAGCCAGCAGTTTTATCAGGCACCGCATCATCTGAGTCGTGCCACGCTCAGCGGCTATTATGGAAAAAATAAGCCCGTCGCCGTGGATTATTTTAATCCTGAATCCAGCCATAGTTTAGAGCTGAAACTGGAACATGACTGGATGACCTGGCGTCGTTATGAGCAATATTTTAATCAGCATTTTGAACTGACGCTGGGCACATTTGGACAGAAAGACTATTCCAATGAGCCGATATATAACCTGTTGTATCGCCATGACTGGCATGTGTCACGAACCTGGAAACTGCACTATGGCATTGGTTGGGGCAGCCATCCATACGATGGCAAAACAGAAGAAAAAACCTATGCAGTATTCGGCTTTGAAGGACGATTCTAATGCAAATGAAACCCGCTTTACTCCTGAGTGCCTGTATCGCTGCATGTGTTTATTCTCCTTTGACCGTGCAGGCCGAGACCAGCACAGCGCCAGCAGCAACTACAGCGCCGCTTGATGCGCAGGCCTATGAATTTGTTACCTTAACTTTTCATGATGTGCGTGATGACGTTGCCAAACAGGGTGACCGTGATCTATACGCCATCAGTACCCATAACTTTGCCCAGTTCCTGCAATGGATCAGGGAACATGGCTGGCAGCCTATTCGGTTAGAAGATGTCTGGCAGGCCCGTCAGCATAAGACAGCCTTACCGGAAAAAGCAGTATTAATAACTATTGATGATGGCGCGCTCAGCAGCTATAGCCATATTTTCCCCTTATTAAAACTGCATCAGGTTCCGGCTGTTTTTGCTATTCCGACCAGCTGGATTAATGGCAATACCAAAGATGCCTATGAAGCCTATGGAGAGGGCAACCTGATGAACTGGCCGCAGATGCGTGAAATGCAGCAATCCGGTCTGGTCGAGTTTGCCTCACATAGTGATGATCTGCATCACGGGATTATTGCCAATCCGCAGCTGAACCAGCAGCCGGCCGCGATTACCCGTGAATATTTCCCGGCCCAGCAGCGTTATGAATCTGATCGCGCCTATGCGACGCGAGTGGTAAAAGACTTGCGTCAATCAAAGCAGATTCTGGATCGTGAGTTGGGAATCAATACCCGTGCCATTTTCTGGCCGTATGGTGCGGTGACCAAGGAAACTGAAGCGCTGGCCCGTGAAGCCGGTCTACCAATGTCGTTTAGTCTGGGCAGCGTACTGACATTGGCCGATGCCGATACCACCTATCAGCGTGCCCTGATTACGGAAAACCCATCGCCAGAAGAAGTGTTTGGTGAAATTAAAGATTTCTTAATGAATAGCCGGGCGCCGCATAAGCAGCGTAAAAGTTTATTACGCATCAACCTGGCAGATCTGGCAGGGAGCAATATCACCGCATCAGAAGCACATTTGAGCCAGCTGCTCAATCAGGTCAATGCCTTTCAATCCAATACGCTGGTCCTAAATGCGGTGGCCGATCAGAATGCCGATGGTAAAATTGATGTGGCTTATTTTCCGAATCGGACCTTGCCGGTGGCTCAGGATTTGCTGAACCGGGTGGTATGGCAGGCCCGGACCCGGATTGCTAATCGGGTATATGCAGAAATGCCGCTGAGTCTGGAAACCCGGCAAGGTTATGATCTGGCAGAATTGACCGCAGATCTGGTGAAAAACAACAGCTCGATTGAAGGGCTGATGATTGAAACCGGCGATGCGTTACATTGCGCCGTATTTCAGGCCGAATGGAATGCAAGCTGTCAGGCACAGCTGCAACAGGTATTGAGCATCAAGAACCGGACCAAAAGCCAGGGTAAATACTATGCCAATATCAGTAACAACTATCAGACTGCATTAAAGCTGGAGATTCAGAATCAGCCACTTGACGGACTGAAAAAACTGCTGCAGCAACTGCCGGATCATGCCGATTTCCTGTATCTGGCTGTCGATCCGTTGGCATCACCCCAAGCCATCAAACATCTGCATCAGGCTTTAAACCAGTTAAATGAGCGGGAAAAGCAGCATTTGATGATTAACTTGCAGATTAATCCGGACAGCACTGCAACAGACTGGCGACATTATCAGCAGATGTATCAGCAGCTAAGACGTCAGGGCATTCAAAAAATTGGTATTGATAATTATCAGCCGACCCATGGGCAGGCCGTGCATCAGCACCTGTACCGGGCGTTGAGCCTGAATGCAAGTCCGCTGAGTTATCGTGATCCCTATGTCCTGGAACAGGGAGAGCCGCAATGATGGAAGTGTTCTCGAAATTGAGTTTTAACGATTTTTATTTTGGTTTTGCATTTTTATATCCCTTGTTGATGGCCTGGCTGTGGATTGCGGGCGGGATCTGGTTTTATTTTAAACGGGAACATCGTCAGGATCATTTCCCTGAACCGAGCGATGAAGGCTGCAGTATTATCATTCCTTGCTTCAATGAAGAAGAGCAGGTCAGACGTACCATCAAGTTTGCCATGCAAAGCCAGTATCCGGAATTTGAAGTGATTGCAGTCAATGATGGCAGTCAGGACCGGACTGCAGCAATTCTGGATGAGCTGGCCACGCAATATCCAAAGCTACGGGTGGTCCATCTGGCCGAAAACCAGGGCAAAGCCTATGCCTTAAGAGCCGGGGCAATGGTTAGTCGCTATGAATTTCTGGTCTGTATTGATGGTGATGCGCTGCTGCATCCACACGCAGTATTCTGGATGATGCATCAGCTGACCAGCTTTCCGCGTGTCGGGGCGGTTACCGGTAATCCACGGATTATTAACCGTTCCAGCGTGCTCGGTAAAATTCAGGTCGGTGAATTCTCTTCAATTATTGGATTGATTAAACGCGCGCAGCGTACCTATGGCCGGATTTTTACCGTATCAGGTGCGATTGCCGGTTTTCGTAAAACCGCGCTGGACCGGATTGGCTACTGGCGTGATGACATGATTACTGAAGATATTGATGTTTCGTGGCGTTTGCAGTTCGACCACTGGGATTTGCAGTATGTGCCCAAAGCCCTGTGTTATATCTATATGCCGGAAACCTTCAAAGGGTTATGGAAACAGCGCTTACGCTGGGCACAAGGCGGGATTGAAGTGCTGATTGCCTATGTGCCAAAACTGTTTAAATGGCGCCTTAGACGGATGTGGCCGATTGTGATTGAATCGATCATCAGCGTGCTATGGGCCTATGTGATTATGGGCATCTTTGTGCTGTATTTTTATGGGCTGTTTTTCCCCTTGCCGGGCGAGTGGGCAATTCAATCGATTCTGCCGCAGTGGTACGGGGTGATTTTGGGCCTGACCTGTTTGCTGCAGTTTCTGGTCAGCTTAATGATCGATCATCAATATGATAAAAACCGTACCTTGAGAACCTATTTCTGGGTAATCTGGTATCCGCTATTTTTCTGGCTGATTACCGCGCTGACCACGGTGGTGTCTGTGCCAAAAACTTTGCTGAAAAAGCAGAAACGTGCACGCTGGGTCAGCCCGGACCGTGGTTTTACCAAGGAGCACGAGCATGGCTAAATTTAAAATGATTGAGGATGAAGCTCAGCTGGAGCTACCAGAATATATTGATGAGCCGCGCTATGTACGTAACAAGGCCGCAGGCTATGGACTATTCTTTCTGGGCTGGCTGGCCTGGATCTGGTTATTCCTGCCTCTGATCACTATGTTGCTGTGGCTGTTTCAGGGCTATACCGTATATGAGCAGCTGTTTGTGATGTCGGCACCGCAAAGCTCGTTCAGCCTGTTTTATCTGGGGCTGGCGATTATGGTGTTTATTCTGATTCTGCTGATCTGGGCTGTGTATAACTGGCTGCGTTTTCGTGATAATGAGCGCCGGGCTTTTCCGGAGCATATTCAGACTGAGCAGCTGGCGGAAAGTTTTCAGGTCGACACAACTGAAATGGCGTATTTGCAGCAGGCCAAAAATCTGACCTTACATTATGATCAAGATGGACAGCTGGAAAAATTTGAAGTTCATCAGCCACTGTCTTCATCATAGAACATTGAAAAACAGCCATAAAAAACGCAGCCTTAGCTGCGTTTTTTTATTCACCTCATTTAAGTTGATGAAGTTTCCTGATTGATTTTCGGCTGAGATTTCAGGCTTTGGGTCAGACCGTTAATATCACCGCCATGAATACCCAGTTCACTCATCAGGCTGTCAATTAACGGCGCTTGCGAACGATAGCGCAGGGCACTGTTCACCACCTGATCAGACAGGGCTACTTGACCATGACCGTGTTCGCTGCCATCGACATGTGCGCTGCCCATCCCATTTAAACCATTGACGTGCAGAATCTTGATGTCATCAATATTTTCCATTGGCTTGACGCTTTCACGGATAATTTCTGGCAGGTATTTCAGCATGGCCAGACGTACCTGCATTTCGACCTGTTCCGTCGACAGGATGTTATTGGCTTCGTTGACTGCACGGGTACCTTCAGCATCAACCTGATACTGTTTTTCCATCGCTTGTGCCAGCAGGACTTTGGCATCGGCTTCACCACGCGCTTTTAAACGCAGCTGTTCTGCATTGGCTTCTGCGGTAATCCGCACCGCTTCCGCTTCATCGACCGCCGCCTGTTTGCCCGCTTCAGCAGCAACAGTAATGGCAATCGCATCTTTTTCAGCGGCCTGCTTGGCAGCCACCAGCTCGACTGCCTTGGCACGTTCTGCGCGCTGGGTTTCACGTACGGTAATCACTTCTTCTTCTGCTTTTACCGCTTGAGCACGGGCTAAATCGGCCTGCGCTTTGGCTTCAGATTCGGCACGGGATTTTTCCGCAATGGCAATGGCACGATCCTGTTCGGCTAGCTCAATGGTTTTCTTCTGTTCCACTTGGGCTTTTTGGACTAGCTGTTCTTTTAAAATATTTTCATTGGCGACATCACGTGCTGAGCCAATCCGTTTCAGTTCAATTTCACGTTCAGCAGCAATGCGGGCTTCTTCCGCTTCACGTTTTTTGGCTGCTTCCTGGGCTGCAATTTCCGCCAGCTGTTCAGCACGGCGCACGGAAATTTCACGTTCTTGCTGTAACTTGGCATATTCTTCTTCACGTAGAATTTGCAGGCGCGCCTGTTCAGCTTCCAGGTTTTTGGCTTTAATGGCTAAGTCGGCATCCTGTTCAATATCGTTACGTTTACGACGACGGTCTTCAATGGTTTCGGTTAATTTGGTCAGACCTTCAGCATCGAAAGCATTTTGCGGGTTAAAGTAGCGGAAACTGGTCTGATCCAGTCCGGTTAAAGATACAGTTTCCAGTTCCAGACCGTTTTTAAACAGATCTTCCGACACCACCTGCTGTACTTTCTGTACGAAGTCGACGCGTTTTTCATGCAGTTCTTCCATCGCCATTTCTGCGGCTACGGCACGTAAAGAATCGACAAATTTACCTTCGACCAGATTTTTTAATTCATTCGGGGACATGGTTTTTTGCCCCAGCGTTTGTGCTGCGGTGGCAATAGATTCAGCGGTCGGTTTAACCCGCACATAAAATTCGGCCATGACATCCACACGCATACGGTCGCGGGTAATCAGGGCCTGATCTTCAGCACGGCGTACTTCCAGACGAAGGGTATTCATATTGACCGGAATAATTTCATGCAGCACCGGTAACACAATCGCACCACCGCCGAGAATGACATGCTCACCGCCAAAACCGGTACGTACAAAGGAAATTTCCTTGCTAGAGCGGCGATACAGACGGGCCAGGATTAAACCAATCACAAATAAGGCCAGGAAAATAATTCCAGCAATAATCAAGATGTTATACATATTTGAACTTAACATTGTTATCTCTTGTGTTTTTCAGTTGTTAATTTAAATGCATGGCATAAAAGCCAATTTTGGTTCTCCCCGTTAAAATTACGGATTGACCCTGTTGAAAACTTTCGTCCTGTTCCGGTTCTACCAGAATATAGTGGGTCAGACCATGCTGATCTTGCACTTTGGCTTCTGCCGGAGAGTTTGGAGTGGCCACACCTAAAATAATGGTGGCTGTGCGGCCAATCAGCTCGTCACTATAAATGGCGGTGGTTTCATCTTGCGGTAAAATGCGGGCAATCAGCATGGCGCTATAACGCACCAGAGGCATGCTCAGAAACAGACAGGCCGGTGCCATTATCCAGGCTGTAATATATTGTCCGGTCCATTGAAACAGTACAGATTGTAAAATCAGGCCAGACAGACCATATAAGGTCAGGAAAATAATCAGCCAGATCAGCAGCGGTACCCGGCCAATGTACAGCCAGTCTAAAAACTGGACCAACAGGCCACTAGAACCATCAATATTCACTTCCACATCTTTATGCGGAATTAAGTCATCCGGCAGAAACTGGTCCAGAATGCCCTGACTGCCGCCGCCGGCCAGTAACAGAAACACTTCCAGCAGGGCAAAGAAAAACAGCAGGCAGATACAGACACTAAAAATCAGATTGGAAGGGTGAGTGAGCAAATCCCACATAACTGAATACTCTATTGTTCTGTTGTGTTTAAATTATTGATATTCAATATATATTATTATTGAATGCGCCTAGCATAGCATTAGGTCGCGTTTTTGTCTCAAAAACCTGCATATTTTAGGCAAAAAAATACGCAATGATTGGGGTGATCATTGCGTAGAACAACGAATCTGCTTGCACAGTTTCGGTAAAGGAGAAATGTTATGAATTAGGATTGCTCCTAGAACATGTGACTAGAATACGCCGGCATCAGGCCAGGTTCAGCAGCGTTCAGGTAAATTCATGTTAAAGATTGTTGCTTCTATAAAAATTGTGTGACATTTCTCTCCATATTTTCTCCATCATTGTAAACACGGCATAAAAAAGCCTTTCGCGAGGAAAGGCTTTTCAAGATCAGCATGGCTGCTTAGAAGCGGAACACACCTAAACCGGCTTTAACTTCATCTAAAGTGGCTTGAGTAATGTCACGGCACTTATCGGTACCGCTTTTTAAGATATCCATGATGTAATCCGGATCTTTGGCCAGTTCTAAACGGCGTTCACGGATTGGACCAATCAGCTCTTTTAAAATGCCTTCCAGACGTTTTTTCACGGTACCATCACCCAGACCACCACGGCGATAATGGGCTTTTAATTCTTCCAGTTCTTCTTTGTTCGGATCGAAAGCATCTAGGTAGGTAAATACCACGTTGCCTTCAACCTGACCCGGATCTTCAATGCGGAGGTGGTTCGGGTCAGTGTACATGGCATTTACTGCTTTTTTAATGTCTTTGTCAGTAGCATCGAGCACAATGGTGTTGCCCAATGATTTTGACATTTTGGCTTTACCATCAAAACCAGGTAAACGGCCTACATTCGACAGCAGCGCTTTACATTCAGGCAGCAGGTCCTGACCCACCTGACGGTTAATGCGGCGTACAATTTCGTTGGTCTGTTCGATCATAGGAATCTGATCTTCACCCACGGGCACTACAGTCGCTTTAAACGCGGTAATATCGGCCGCTTGGGCAACCGGATAGCACAGGAAACCGGCTGGAATATCACGTTCAAAACCGCGCATCTGAATTTCAGATTTAATGGTCGGGTTGCGCTCTAAACGTGCCACAGTGACAAAGTTTAAATACAGCATAGTCAGTTCATTCAAGGCCGGCAGGCAAGACTGAACACAAATGGTGGTTTTGGTCGGGTCAATGCCCACCGCCAGGTAGTCGGTCGCCACTTCAATAATATTGCGACGTACTTTTTCAAAGTTGTCGGCGTTATCAGTCAGGGCTTGAGCATCGGCAAGTAAAAGGTGTTGATGGTGAGAATCCTGTAAACCTACACGTGAACGTAAAGAACCTACAAAATGACCGAGGTGAAGTTGTCCGGTTGGACGGTCGCCAGTCAAAATAACAGGACGATTATCTTGATTACTCATTATCTCTTCCAAGTCGTTGTTACGACATTTCTATACCGATGATTGGGCTACATTGTACGGCATAATATTTTTGAATGTCACGGGATAAGCCGAACAGAATCAACAATTGTCTGGAAATTTTAAAGATTTATTAATTAAGTAAATACAGAGTTTTGGAAGATTTCTCCTTAGAATAAGCCTAGAACACGATAAGGATAAAAATTATGGCGAGTAGCTTATTACTATTATTAGATGATATTGCCACTGTTTTAGATGATGTGGCGGTCATGAGTAAAATGGCCGCAAAGAAAACGGCCGGTGTACTCGGTGATGATCTGGCCCTGAATGCCCAGCAGGTCAGCGGTGTACGTTCGGAGCGGGAACTGCCGGTGGTCTGGCGCGTGGCCAAAGGTTCTTTTGTCAATAAACTGATTCTGGTGCCTTTAGCTCTACTGATTAGCGTGGTGGCGCCGTGGCTGATTAACCCGTTACTGGTCGTGGGCGGTTTATTCTTATGTTATGAAGGGGTTGAAAAAGTTCTGCATTCCTTGCACAAGAAAAAAGCCAAAACTGCCGAAGAAGCGCAGCAGGAATTAATTAAAACCGAAACCGATCTGGCCACGTTTGAAAATGAAAAAATCAAAGGGGCAGTCCGGACCGACTTTATTCTCTCGGCAGAGATTATTGTCATTTCCTTGGGTACTGTAGCTACCGCGGCCTTTGGTGTAAAAGTCACAGTGCTGAGTATTATTGCCATCGCCATGACCATTGGGGTCTATGGGTTAGTGGCATTTATTGTCAAGATTGATGATATTGGGCTGCATCTCTCGGAACAGGCTTCTAATTTTAAACAGTCGGTCGGGCGCGGCTTGTTGGCCTTTGCGCCAATCTTGATGAAAATCCTGTCGATTGTCGGGACTCTGGCCATGTTCCTGGTGGGCGGCGGGATTATCAACCACGCTATTCCATTGGTACATCACTTTACCGAAGACAGTGTGGAATACGTGCAGGAAATTCCCAATATCGGCAGTATTTTTGGTGCGCTTACTCCAACCTTGATCAATTTTGCTGTGGGCTTTATTGCCGGTTTGATTGTGGTGGCGCTAATTGGTCTGGTGAAAAAGGTCTGGCCACGTTCCAAAGCCTCTTAAACTATGTAAAATTCTAGCCAAGAGATAAAGATAATAAGGAGATTGCTATGCGTTGGAAAGGTCGTCGCGTCAGTAGCAATGTAGAAGATCGTCGCGGTGGTGGCGGTGCCAAAGCCGGCGGAATCAGTATTCTGGGTCTGGTGGTGGCTTTTGTGGCCTGGAAGTTTTTTGGGGTCGATCCGCAAACAGCCTATCAGGCCACCAAACAGGTGACTAATCAGGGGCAGAGCGCGGAAACGCGTGGTCTGGAAAATCCGACGCCGGAGCAGCAGGAATCGATGGAGTTTATTGGCACTATTCTGGCCGATACCGAAGATACCTGGACGCAGGTGTTTGCCGAGCAGCTGAATCAGCAATATGTGCCACCCAAACTGGTGATGTTTAATGGTGCGGTCAGTTCCGCCTGTGGCAATGCCAGCGCTGCCATGGGGCCGTTTTATTGCCCGGCCGATCAGAAAGTCTATTTAGATACTGGTTTCTTTAAAGATATGCGCACCCAGATGGGAATTTCCGGCGAGCAGAACCAGACCGAATTATCGCGTCAGGATCAGGCTGGAGATTTTGCCCAGGCTTATGTGATTGCACATGAAGTCGGCCATCATATTCAGACCATTCTGGGGATTTCCGGACAGGTACAGCAGATGCGTCAGCGTGCCAGTCAGGTCGAAGGCAACCAGTTATCGGTTCGTCAGGAACTTCAGGCCGATTGTCTGGCCGGTGTCTGGGCGCATCATAACCATCAGCGTACTCAATTCCTGGAACAGGGTGATGTGCAGGAAGCGATGGATGCCGCACATAAAATTGGTGATGACTATTTGCAGAAACGTTCGAGTGGACAAGTAGTGCCGGATAGCTTTACCCATGGTACCAGTGCCCAGCGCGTGCAATGGTTTAATACTGGTCTGAAGTCGGGCAATATGAATGATTGCGATACCTTTGGACAAGCCATCTAAAGCGTTGCATCCGCTTTTTAACTCAAGGTGAATACAGGAGAATGTGCAACTGCATGTCCTCTAGTTTTTTAAGCCTAGCTTTTCTAACCAGCACAGCTTTTCATCCCAATAGATTTCAACACTCTAAGATTCTTTTTATGTCTATTCCAGCACGTCCCAGTCAGGAGTTGGCCGCTTATATCACCGCGGTGATTGCCCAGATTCCACCTGGTAAAGTTGCCACCTATGGTCAGATTGCAAAACTGGCCGGTTTGCCGAAACATGCGCGTCTGGTGGGTTATGTACTGAAACATCTGGCACCGGGGCATGTGTTGCCATGGCATCGGGTGCTAAATGCGCAAGGGAAAATTAGCCTAAGCAAAATCAATGCGCAGGGTGAAAATATACAGGCGTTAAAACTGATACAGGAGGGTGTAGTGGTCCTGAATAACAAGGTGAGCTTAAAGCAGTATCAATGGCAGCCCTAAAAATAAAAAATTCCCCATACCCGCAGGTACAGGGAATTTTCTGGAGGAAAGATTAACGTACGATGAGTACAGGAACATTACCTTCGCCCAGTACGCTTTGCGCGACGCTACCGAGGAATAACTTTTTCAAACCGGTACGGCCATGAGAACCCATCACAATCAGGTCTGCATTCATTTCAGTTGCAGCACGTGCAATTTCACGATGAATCACTTGACCTTCAAGCAGACGAGACTCAACTGCTACACCTTGTTCCTGGAATTTTGCTTTGGCTTCATCCAGTGTTTTGAGAATAGACACACGCGCACGTTCAATCAGGTCATTGGTCTGGCCTGCTGAAATGTATTCTGATGCAATATATGGATCGAGTGTTAACACCTGTGCAACGGTTACTTTACTGCCGAAAGCTTTGGCAAGCTCGACTGCTTTGGCAACTGCTGCGTAAGAAGTTTCAGAACCGTCCACTGGAACTAAAATGTGTTGAAATGCCATCGTTATTTCTCCTTATTGTGTCATTCAACAATAAAAAATTGAGGGAACACTTTCTATTGCCTTAATCTTATCTTAGCGCTTATTTTTAAATAATAAAACCCAGTAATTTCATAGGGATAATTATTTTTAAGGAAGTTTAAGCCTTTCTAATTTAACATGTTTTTGAGTAATTAATCAGCAATTTACACTAAAGTTGAAGGCTTATTTCATTAAGTCTGGCTTTAGAGTGAGTTTAGCTTAGGTTTTTTGAGTTTTAATATCGATTAGATGAAAGTTTTGACCTGATGCTTGGCCTAAGCAAAAGTCCAAGGGAATAATCAGCAGTCTTTGAAATAATCAACCAAAGCAGCAACATCCTCTGTCTGTAACTGTTCCCGCATCTTTAAAAACTGCTTTTCATCCATCTCGTAAATTTTAAGGGAAAGCAGTTTTTCTATATCTTCTTGTGGAAAGCGATATTTAATAATTTTGGCAGGAACTCCTCCCACCACGGCATAAGGTGGAACGTCTTTTGTTACGACCGCACCAGTTGCCACAATTGCACCTTCACCCAGCGTCACGCCTTGCATAATCATGGCACGTGAGCCAATCCAGCAACCATCACCAATAACAGTATCGCCAGCAGGTACAAAACTGCGCGTATCAAACGGAAAGGCAGAAATCCAGTCAGTTCGGTGTAACTGATTACCGCCCATCATAATCACGCATTCCGCCCCAAAACACACGAAATTGCCAATATAAAGCTGATCAATTGGCTTCTCAGGCGTAGAAGGCTTGTCATGCAAATAACGCACAACACAACGCTCAAAACCCTGATCCCAATAAGCAGAATAATAAGAATAGTTTCCCTTAATGTGAATATTAGGGTTTTTCATAGTTTTAGAAATAAATTCGAATTCACACCAATGCTTAACAGGGGAATTAATTAAGGGTTCAGCCATAAGAGCAATCAAAGAACAAGCGTAACGCCATTATAGCCGAAGTTAACTCAAATGCTTAAAGGCCTCAATTGCACGAACACGACTGCTTTTTAAATCTACAATCGGTTTTGGATAATCCAATTTTAGTTGTGGATTTTTCGCATAAGGTTCGTGAATTTGTTTCGCATTTAAATGTGAAATTTCAGGTACCCATTGACGAATATAATCGCCATTTGCATCAAACTTTTGCGACTGACTTACAGGGTTGAAAATACGGAAATACGGTGCAGCATCTGTTCCTGTAGATGCACACCACTGCCATCCACCGTTATTGGCAGCCAAATCACTATCAATTAAATGCTGCATAAACCATGATTCGCCTAAACGCCAATCTATCAGTAAATTTTTGCTTAAAAACATCGCGCAAATCATACGAACACGGTTATGCATCCAACCCGTTGCAAGTAACTGTCGCATGCCAGCATCTACAATTGGGATACCTGTTTGCCCATGCTGCCAAGCCTGTAAATCTTCAGGAGCATTGCGCCATACAATGCGTTGAGTGTCTAATTTAAATGGTAAGTTTTTCGATACGCGAGGGTAGTCGAATAAAATATGCTGATAAAACTCACGCCAAAGGAGTTCATTTAACCAAATTTGTTGCCCATTGTTTTCAAATTCCATACAGCCGTGACTGTGGCGAAACAAAGCTTGTAAACATTGGCGAATAGAAAGAATGCCAATATTTAAATAAGCTGCAAGTTTGCTCGTGCTATTCAAATTCGGGAAATCACGTTCAATATGATAATACTCAACTTGATTTTCAATAAACTCATCTAAAAGTTCCCAAGCATGATGCTCACCAATTTGCCAAAGATTTTGTAGGTTTTCGCTGATTACTTTTTCTTCTGAATCTGAGTAAATATCACTTAATTGTGGAACTTCTCTTGTAAAGTCATTGTGCTGTGGAATTGGTTTTTGAACCTCAATAGTTGGGTAGCATTGTGGCAAGCTTATGCTGAGTTTCTCATAGCATTGCTTTTTAAATGCACCAAATACTTGATATGGATGACCAGTTTTATTACGAATGCTTCCAACAGGGAAAATAGTTCGGTCATGATACAACTCAAAACGAATATTATTCTTTTCTAATAGCTGTTGAGTTTGAGCATCGCGTTTTAATTCATTTACACCCAATTCTATATCGGCATGAACAGCTTGAATATTATGATTTTGGCATAAGCTTAATAATTGATTTGGCAGGTCTTTCCATAATGGAATAGTTAAAATAACAAGTGGAATATTTAACGTGGCAAGTTCATTTTTTAGATGATTCAGTTGTCTTAAATAGAAGTCAATTTTAATTAGCGCATCATTGTGCACTTGCCATTGTTTTGGCGATAGCACGACTAAGGCAATGCAAGGGCCAGCTTCGCGAGTATGCCAAAGAGCTGCATGATCATGAATTCTTAAATCTTGACGGAACCAAATAAGCTGCATTTTAAAATTTATAGAAAAATATTGACTATTAAAGCATATACATTTGCTGTAATTTTTTCGTGAACTTTTGTTTTAAAGATAATAAAAAAACCCCTCAGAAGAGGGGCTTTGGGATGTCAAACCATCTAAGGATTAGATGTATTCAACGCTGACGATTTCGTACTCAACTTCACCTTGTGGTGTTACAATTTTTGCTTCATCGCCTTCATTTTTACCTAAAAGACCACGAGCAATAGGAGAGTTCACAGAGATTTTATTGATCTTGAAGTCTGCTTCGTCATCGCCAACGATTTTATAAGTTTTGCGTTCTTCAGTGTCCAGGTTCTCAATGGTTACTGTTACCCCAAATACAACACGACCATTTTGCTCAAGTTCTTTTACATCAATGACTTGGCAAGCACCGAGTTTACCTTCGATGTCTTGAATACGCCCCTCACAGAAACCTTGCTGCTCACGTGCTGCATGATACTCTGCATTTTCTTTTAGGTCGCCGTGTTCACGTGCTTCTGCAATCGCAGCAGTAATACGTGGGCGTTCAACAGTTTTTAACTGGTGTAATTCTTTCTCTAAGGCGACTTTGCCTTCAGGAGTCATAGGATAACGTTGCATTGTTGTCCCTCAAGTTGAATATTAGAAAAATACAGCTCTATAAATGAAAAAAAGCCCGCCACCGAGAGGTGACGGGACTTCTCGGTAGACAATTAACCTTTGCTTAAATCTTGCAAACGATAAACATCCATCGGCAATTTAATGGCTAACGCTTGGCATACCGCATCGGCACCATTCAGGGTAGTCGTATGATAGACCTTACCTTGCAGGGCAGAACGGCGGATTGAGAATGAATCCTGCTGCGCTTGTTTGCCTTCAGTGGTATTGATAATGAGGTGAATTTCGCCATTTTTCAAGCGGTCCACAATATTCGGACGACCTTCAGTTACTTTATTCACACGTTCACATTCAATTCCTGCGGCTTTGATCACATCATAAGTACCGCCGGTAGCGATAATTTTGAAGCCAAAGTCTGCAAGCTGTTTGGCAATACCTGCTGCACGTGGTTTATCAGAATCACGTACTGAAATGAATGCATGCTTGATTTCGCCTTCGGTTGGCAAACCTGGTAAGCGTTCATTCGAGCCTAACACAGCTTTGTAGAATGCTTCACCAAAAGTTTTACCCACACCCATTACTTCGCCTGTAGATTTCATTTCAGGGCCAAGGATTGGGTCAACACCCGGGAACTTGTTGAATGGGAACACCGCTTCTTTAACAGAGAAGTGCTCAGGAATAATCTCGGTTGTGAAGCCTTGTGACTCCAGAGATTGACCCGCCATACAACGTGCAGCAATTTTCGCTAATGATTCACCGATACACTTAGATACGAACGGCACGGTACGAGAAGCACGTGGGTTCACTTCCAGAATGTAAACGTCATCGCCTTTTACCGCGAACTGTACGTTCATTAAACCGATAACGCCCAGCTCTTTGGCCATCGCTACGGTTTGACGACGCATTTCGTCCTGTACTTCGTTTGATAACGAGTAAGGTGGAATCGAACATGCAGAGTCACCTGAGTGAATACCCGCCTGTTCAATGTGCTGCATGATCCCGCCGATCACCACATCCTTACCGTCAGATACGCAGTCTACGTCAACTTCAATCGCATCATCCAGGAAGCGGTCAAGAAGAACAGGGGCATCATTCGACGCCTGAACGGCATCACGTAAGTAACGCTTCAACTCTTCTTCGTTGTACACGATTTCCATCGCACGGCCACCTAGTACGTATGATGGACGTACCACCAGTGGATAGCCCACTTTCGCCGCTTCAGCAATACCTTCTTCAGCAGATTTTACGATGCTGTTGTTTGGTTGACGCAGTTGCAGACGTTGAATCATTTGCTGGAAACGTTCACGGTCTTCGGCACGGTCAATCGCATCTGGAGATGTACCAATGATTGGTGCACCAGCCTCTTCTAACGCACGCGCCAGTTTCAGCGGTGTTTGACCACCGTACTGTACGATAATGCCTTTAGGCTTCTCGGTACGCACGATTTCAAGCACATCTTCCAAAGTAATTGGTTCGAAGTACAGACGATCTGAGGTGTCATAGTCAGTAGAAACCGTTTCAGGGTTACAGTTCACCATGATGGTCTCAAAACCGTCTTCACGCATCGCAAGCGCCGCGTGTACACAGCAGTAATCGAATTCGATACCCTGACCAATACGGTTAGGACCACCACCGATGACCATGATTTTGTCTTTCGCAGATGGATTCGATTCACATTCTTCATCGTAAGTTGAATACATATAAGCGGTATCAGATTCGAATTCTGCCGCACATGTATCCACACGTTTGTAAACCGGAGTCACGCCCAGGTTCCAGCGGTGTTTACGGAATTGTTTTTGTGAAATACCCATCAGGTTGGCGATGCGCAGATCCGATAAACCTTTGCGTTTGAACGCACGGATATTGTCTGCGTTTAAGTCGCCGAAACCTAAAGTTTTGATCTGGTTTTCAGTATTGATAATGTCTTCAATCTGAATCAGGAACCAGCGGTCAATTTTGGTCGCTTCAAATACTTCGTCTAAAGTGAAGCCATGACGGAAGGCATCGGCCACGTACCAGATACGCTCTGGGCCTGGAACTTTAAGTTCTTGCAGGATTTTCTCGCGTGCGCCTTCAGTACCCACTTCGATTTTTTCATCAAAACCAGAAGCACCGACTTCTAGACCACGAAGGGCTTTGTTGACAGATTCCTGGAAGTTACGGCCAATTGCCATTACTTCACCCACAGATTTCATCTGAGTCGTCAGTGTTGCATCTGCTTGCGGGAATTTTTCGAAGTTGAAACGTGGAACCTTGGTTACAACGTAGTCAATTGATGGCTCGAACGATGCAGGAGTTGTACCGCCAGTGATGTCGTTTTTCAGCTCATCCAGGGTATAACCCACTGCCAGTTTCGCTGCGATTTTCGCAATCGGGAAACCTGTTGCTTTAGACGCAAGGGCAGATGAACGCGATACACGCGGGTTCATTTCAATGATAACCATACGGCCATCTTTCGGGTTAATACCGAACTGAACGTTAGAACCACCGGTTTCTACACCAATTTCACGCAGTACCGCTAAAGACGCGTTACGCATGAGTTGATATTCTTTGTCGGTCAATGTTTGTGCCGGAGCAACTGTGATGGAGTCACCAGTATGCACGCCCATTGGGTCAAAGTTTTCGATTGAACAGACGATAATACAGTTGTCGTTTTTGTCACGAACAACTTCCATCTCGTATTCTTTCCAGCCAATGAGTGATTCATCAATCAATAACTGGTGAGTCGGAGACAGGTCGAAACCACGTTCACAGATTTCAAGGAATTCTTCGCGGTTGTACGCGATACCGCCACCAGAACCACCCATGGTGAATGATGGACGAATAATCACAGGGAAACCGAAGCGCGCCTGAATGTCCAGCGCTTCTTCCATAGATTCCGCAATCGCAGCTTTTGGACATTCCAGACCAATTTTACGCATTGCTTCGTCAAACAGTTTACGGTCTTCTGCTTTTTCAATCGCTTCTTTAGTCGCGCCAATCAGCTCAACATTGTATTTTTCTAAAATACCGTTGGCATCCAGAGCAAGGGCACAGTTCAGTGCAGTCTGGCCGCCCATGGTTGGTAAAACTGCATCTGGACGTTCTTTTTCAATGATCGCTGCAACGGTTTGCCAGGTGATTGGCTCGATATAGGTTGCATCCGCCATTGTCGGGTCAGTCATAATCGTCGCCGGGTTCGAGTTCACCAGAATGACGCGGTAACCTTCTTCACGCAGCGCTTTGCAGGCTTGAGCACCCGAGTAGTCAAACTCACAGGCCTGACCGATAACAATAGGACCAGCACCAATAATTAAGATGCTTTTAATATCCGTACGCTTTGGCATTATTTGCTCCTTAATTACTTCTTAGCTGCTTCAAGAAGTTCGATGAAATGATCGAACAGTGGGGCACAGTCGTGTGGACCTGGGCTGGCTTCAGGGTGACCCTGGAAGCTGAATGCCGGCTTGTCTGTACGGTGGATACCCTGGTTAGTACCATCGAACAGTGAACGGTGGGTAACACGCAAGACTGCTGGCAGGTTGCTTTCATCCACTGCGAAGCCGTGGTTTTGCGAGGTAATCATCACTGTACCATCTTCGATGTTTTGTACAGGATGGTTGGCACCGTGGTGACCGTGCGCCATTTTCATGGTTTTTGCGCCAGAAGCCAGAGCAAGAATCTGGTGACCTAAACAGATACCAAACACAGGGAGATTGGTGGTTTCAACAATAGTTTTTACAGCTTCAATTGCATAATCACAAGCAGCTGGGTCGCCAGGGCCGTTCGACAGGAACACGCCATCTGGATTTAACGCAAGTACGTCAGCAGCAGGGGTTTGTGCAGGCACAACGGTCAGTTTACAGCCGCGGTCTGCCAGCATACGCAGGATGTTGGTTTTGACACCGTAGTCGTATGCAACCACATGGAATTTAAGTTCAGGTTGAGTAAAGCCTTTGCCAAGTTCCCATGAGCCTTCGGTCCATTCAAAACCGTTCGGGTCACAGCATTCTTTTGCAAGGTCTAAACCGTTTAAGCCGCCAAATGCACGTGCTTTTGCAATTGCTTCTTCTTCAGTGATATTTTCACCAGCCAGAATACAACCGTTTTGCGCACCTTTTGCACGTAAAATGCGAGTCAGTTTACGCGTGTCGATATCGGCAATGGCAACCACATTGTGTTGCTTCAGGTAATCCGCTAAAGACTGTGTAGAACGGAAGTTGCTATGCAATAAAGGCAGATCACGAATGATTAATCCGTTGGCCCATACTTTATGAATACGACCAGATTCTGCGTCTTCTTCATTACAACCTGTGTTACCAATATGTGGGTAAGTTAAAGTCACAAGTTGCTGTGCATAACTCGGGTCAGTCAAAATTTCTTGATAGCCAGTCATGGCAGTGTTAAAAACGACTTCACCAGTCGTACTACCCGATGCACCGATTGACGTTCCTTTGAAGATCGTACCGTCGGCAAGGGCTAAAATGGCGGGGGTGCTCAAACCAAAGCTCCTGAAATTTAGGCTGTAAAAAAGCGAGTAGACGAAAAAAAAGGAAGGCTACTATACAACCTACCCTCCTCACATCTGCTCGCTTGAACTTAACAGCGCATTATACGCACCAACTCTGAAAAAGTCCACGTTATTGAAGCGGAATATCCAATAAAAAAGTATTCTTTTGGTGCAAAAGCATGTTTGTCACGCAATGTCACAGAAATGTAAGCATTTAATAATTGTCTAACAAATCAAAACTTAAATTTTATCTGTTTCTACTATGCTATGGTCTTTCATAATAACAGGCGGGTGAACGGCAATGACAGCAGAACAAAAACAGCCAGCGGCTAAAAACTCCTTAAAAGACGTGGTGGCAGAAGGCACTGAAAAGCTTGAACAGGCAGCGCAAGAGGCCAAGCAGCAGGTTACTGAAGCAGTCGGGGAGACCCAGGAAAAACTGCAGACCGAAGCGAAAAAATTTAATGGCAGCGTGCAGGAGCAGCTCAGTCAGCTCAAGAAAGAGCTGCTACAGAAAATTGAATCGCTCAAGGAGCATTTTGGCAGCTCACAAAAAGATCTTGGTGAACTGAAAGAGTTTGTGAAAACCGAGTTTAATGCGGTGATTGAAGATTTGAATAAAATTGGCAAAGAGCTTAAAGCCGATGTCAGCCAGATTTCAGTCAAGCATAAAGACCAGTTAACCGAAACCTTCAAGCGCTCCAAAGAACATACCTTGGAAACCTGGAAAAAAGTTGTACCAGCAAAAGAGGCGGCACCTGCTTCTGAAACCGACACCACCCTTAAAAGCTAAGGCGTGTTGTAGCGGGTGCGTGCGATGCAGGCAATAAAAAAGTGAGGTCATGTGCCTCACTTTTTTTATACTGCGTTTTAGTTCAGACATAATGCCTAGAACTGATGCAGCCAATCGCGCTTGTTATGAAAATCGGCCTGTGGGCTGCTGTGCTGCATGGCGTAATAGTGTTCACCTTCAGAAGTGTTTAACACGGCAGTTAAACCAATGAACAGATCCGACCACTTTAATTTATGCTTGGCCATGAATTCGCCCAAGTCCAGACTGACATTCAGTCCATAATGGGTGCGTTTCAGCTGGTTGAGCTCAATATCATAGGCGGCTTGCGGCGGCATATCTTCCGGATAGCGATATTCCTCAAACTGATAGGCCTGCCAGGCTTGAGATGGAGAAAGATTAATTTCACGATAAAAATCTTCCCCATGAACCCCAATAAACACTTCAAAACAGGTGTTCTGCCAGAGAAAATCCTGACGCGGATGCGCAGACACCAGATCGGGCCACTGCACATACTGGTTCGGATCACGCAGCCAGTAACCAATATTCAGGTTAAACGGGCTTTGCTGCTCAATCGCCCCGACTAGGGAGATGGCCTGAAAACGGCGATCAAAAGCACTCAGTTCATAACTTGCCATAAGGAAAAATTATTTTGCCAGATGCGCGTGACGAACCAGGTTCGATAATTTTGGATTTTGCGGTTTGGCTTTTTTATACAGCAGGGCAATTTTACCAATGGTCTGTACCACTTCTGCACCAGTCGCTTCTGCAATTGCCTCAATTACAGCTGCACGTGCTTCACGGTCTTCACCGCCAATTTTCACTTTAATCAGTTCGTGGTCGTTTAACGCACGCGTGGTTTCTTCAATGACATTTTCAGTAAGCCCTTGTCCGCCAATCATCACAACCGGATTGAGTGCATGACCGATTTGACGTAAACGCTTGCGTTCCTGAATAGATAAAGCCGCCATAAAAATAACCTGATTTTAAAAACGGCTTAGTATAGCAAATCCCAATTTGAAACGCTGTAAAATCTGCGCAAATAATCGATGCAAATAATAGAAAAAATCACACCCTCTACGTCCATTTAACTACACATCTGTACTGCAAGCGCGGCAATTTTCACGTACAATTATAAATTAGAAGGTTTTTAATATTTAGAGAGTTATGGCAACACGCATTACCAACCAGAAATTATCCAAAAGTAGTCGTGCGTGGATGAGAGAGCACCTGGATGACCCTTTCGTGAAAAAAGCCCAGAAGGAAGGTTATCGTGCGCGTGCTGCGTATAAACTGCTAGAGATTCAGGAAAAATATAAAATTATCAAACCCGGCATGACGGTGGTCGATCTGGGTGCTGCGCCCGGCAGCTGGTCGCAAATTGCCGGCAAACTGGTCGGTGACAAAGGGCTGGTGATTGCATCGGATATTTTGCCTATGGATGCCTTACCAGATGTGACCTTCCTGCAAGGTGACTTCCGTGAGGAAGAAGTTTTTGAAAAATTGTTAAATATTTTAAATGGCCGGACTGTAGACGTTGTAATTTCCGATATGGCCCCCAATACATCAGGTAATAGAGCAGTAGATCAGCCACGACAAATCTATTTATGTGAACTGGCTTTGGACTTTGCGCAAAAAGTGCTGGGGCCAAACGGACAGTTTGTTGTGAAGGTGTTCCAGGGTTCTGGCTTCGATGAATTTCGCAAACAGGTCGTCGACAGCTTCGATGTATTAAAGACTGCAAAACCGGCAGCTTCTCGTGCACGTTCGAAAGAAGTGTTTTTGATCGGACAGGGCCGGAAGAAGGCATTCAAATAAAGTTTACTTGCCAAGCCGTTAAAAATTGTGCATTTTGTACGTTTTTAAGAGTTTTGTAGGCTGATCTTCAGCTTTAACATTAAGGTCACCCTGTAAAGGGCATGATCAAATTAGATTGATATGGGAATAAAGCTTTGAGCGATCTCTTCAAGAATGCCGTATTGTGGCTAATTATACTTGGTGTACTGATTCTGATTTTCAGTAACATCAATGGCAGTGATAAGCCAACGTCAATGAACTATTCCGAGTTCGTTGCGGCGGTGGATGCTGGTCAAATTAAAAAAGTTACAATTGATGGCGAAAGAATTAGTGGTGAAAAAGCCAATGGCTCACCATTTGAAAGTATTCGTCCGGCGGTTCAAGATCCTGAACTCATGCCGAGCCTCATTGAAAACAACGTTGTTGTTGAAGGTACTGCACCTCAACGTCAAGGTTTGTTGATGCAACTACTCATTGCTAGTTTCCCTGTACTTTTAATCATTTTGTTATTCATGTTCTTTATGCGCAACATGGGTGGCGGTGCAGGTGGTAAAAACGGCCCAATGAGCTTTGGTAAGTCCAAAGCGAAAATGCTGTCTGAAGACCAGATTAAAGTAACCTTTGCCGATGTTGCAGGTTGTGATGAAGCCAAACAGGAAGTGGTTGAAATTGTCGACTTCCTGAAAGATCCGGCCAAATTTAAACGTTTGGGGGCAACCATTCCGAAAGGCGTGTTAATGGTTGGTCCTCCGGGTACCGGTAAAACTTTGCTGGCAAAAGCCATTGCTGGCGAAGCTAAAGTGCCATTCTTCAGTATTTCAGGTTCTGACTTCGTAGAAATGTTCGTGGGTGTGGGCGCCTCTCGTGTCCGTGACATGTTCGAGCAGGCGAAACGCCACGCGCCATGTATTATCTTTATTGACGAGATTGATGCGGTCGGTCGTCACCGTGGTTCAGGTACCGGTGGTGGTCATGATGAGCGTGAGCAGACCTTAAACCAGATGCTGGTCGAAATGGACGGTTTTGAAGGTAATGAAGGTATTATTGTCATTGCTGCAACCAACCGTGCCGATGTACTGGATAAAGCTTTATTACGTCCAGGTCGTTTTGACCGTCAGGTGATGGTGGGCTTACCCGATATTAAAGGTCGTGAGCAAATCTTGAATGTTCACCTGAAAAAATTGCCTTCAACCACAGGTGTGGATGTAAAAGTCCTTGCACGTGGTACACCGGGCTTCTCGGGTGCACAGTTGGCCAACTTGGTGAACGAAGCAGCGCTATTTGCTGCACGTCGTAACAAGAACACGGTCGACATGCATGACTTTGAAGACGCCAAAGACAAGCTGTACATGGGTCCTGAACGTAAATCAATGGTGATTCGTGAAGAAGAACGTCGTGCGACGGCTTATCATGAAGCAGGCCATGCCATTGTGGCAGAAATGCTGCCGGGTACGGATCCTGTGCATAAAGTCACGATTATGCCGCGCGGTTGGGCGCTGGGTGTAACCTGGCAGTTGCCTGAGTTTGACCAGACCAGCCATTACAAAGACAAGATGCTGAAAGAAATTTCAATCCTGTTTGGTGGTCGTATTGCTGAAGAAATTTTCATTAATCAGCAATCTACCGGTGCATCGAACGACTTTGAGCGTGCAACCAAAATGGCGCGTGCCATGGTGACCAAATACGGTATGTCGGACAAACTAGGTGTGATGGTTTATGAAGATGATTCACAGCAATCCTTCATGGGCAGCCTGGGTAGCCGGACCATTTCTGAAGCGACGCAGCTGGAAGTGGACCGTGAAGTGCGCCGCATTCTGGATGAGCAATATAAAGTGGCCTGGGATATCCTGGAAAACAACAAAGATATTGCCCATGCTATGGTAAAAGCGCTGATGGATTGGGAAACCATTGATCGTGAGCAGATTCGTGACATTATGGAAGGTCGTGAACCACAGCCACCAAAAGTATATGTTGCAGAAAATCCGGTGATTGATGTAACCCCAAGCAATGGTCCAAGCACACCGCCACCATTGCCAGCCAACTAAGAATATTTTAAGAAAACCACCTTCGGGTGGTTTTTTTATGGCTATTGTTTTGTCATATCTAGTTGAATGCTATAGTATAGTCAATTTATAAAAATCACTGAGTAAAAATAAGAATGACTTTACCTGTTCTGGAATCCAGTATTTATCAGCTACGTTTAGAACCACTGAGCTGGGAACATTTTGCAGAATTAGAAAATGCATGTGCCGAAGGGGGCTTGGGGGAAGTGTTATATAATTCGGTACCTTACCTACATAAACTTAAACACTACTTTACCCAAGCTTTTGAACAGCAGTCCAAAGGTGAAAGAATGGCTTTTGCCGTGATTGATTTAACTTCAGACCGAGCAATCGGCACCACCAGCTTTCATGATATCAAGCCGGAAATTCCACGTGTTGAAATTGGCTTTACCTGGTATGCCAAACCTTATCAACGAACCTATGTAAACCGGGTCTGTAAATATCTTTTGCTGCAGCATGCATTTGAAGAGCTGAATGCTCAAGTGGTAGGCTTTCGGACTGATCATCTGAATCTTAAAAGTCAAAAAGCTATTGAAGCTCTGGGTGCCAAACAGGATGGCATCATTAGATGTCATATGCTGCGTAAAGATGGCGTGACACTCAGAGATAGTTATATCTATAGTATTTTAAAAAGCGAATGGGTTGATGTAAAAGCGTTACTGCAATCCAAGCTGATGCAATATTCCAATAAGAACTATTTTGAAATCTAGCTATTGAATAGATTGAGCTTTGCTTTATTGATCTTTCCATAAGACAATACCGGGGTTATTGTGAACTAGGATTGAACCATGCAGCTGAAGCCACTACGACCACAGATCTGGACTTTCGGTCATTTGAAACTGGATTTGTCTCAGCCGCATGTAATGGGAATTTTAAATGTGACTCCGGATTCCTTTAGCGATGGGGGGCTGCACAATCAGAAAGATCAGGCAGTAGTAAAAGCCCTGGAAATGATTGCTGATGGTGCCACCGTAATTGATGTGGGTGGTGAATCTACACGTCCAGGTGCATCAGTCGTGGAAGTTGAAGAAGAAATCCGTCGTGTTGTGCCTGTAGTTGAAGAACTGGCCAAGCATGATGTGATCATCTCGATTGATACTTCACAGCCAGAAGTGATTAAAGCAGCCGTGAAAGCGGGTGCACATATCTGGAATGATGTACGCGCGCTCACTCGTCCACAAGCGTTAGAGACGGCAGCAGAACTGAATATTCCGGTGATCATCATGCATATGCGTGGTGAGCCGACTACGATGAATAATCTGGATCAGTATGATGATGTGACTCAGGATGTGATTCGGGAACTGTCACAACGGGTTCAAGATGCTCTAGATGTGGGTGTTAAAGCTGAATATATCATGATTGATCCTGGTTTTGGATTTGCAAAAAATGCCCAGCAAAATTTAAAGCTGTTGCAAGAGTTTTATAAATTGACAGAAATGGGCTATCCGATTTTGTCTGCTTTATCCCGCAAACGTTTTATTGGTGCTGCTCTGAATGGTGCAGAACCACAAGCACGTGCAGTAGGTTCGGCTGCGGCGCATTTGCTGAGCATTCAGCAAGGTGCCTGTATGGTTCGAGCACATGATGTCAAGGTAACAGCAGACGCCATCAAAATCTGGAAAGCTATGCAAAATGCCTAAATCTGGGCTGAAAGACATATAGGAGCACAAGCTGTTTGGCTTTTAAACAGCAATGTGCTATACAGGCACGCTTAAGTTAGATTGTCATCTTTTAGAGTGCCTGTAATGTTTGCAGATTTACTTCTCCCCATGTTCGATGATGAATATTATCCCGATATTCTGGTTGCAGAAATCAAACAGTCCATTGAACAGTTTGCGAAAAAAGTCGCCAAGCCGAATTTATCCGAGGCGGATATTTATCACTTCGCACATGAAACGGTAAACGTTATCAACAAGATGAAACCACAATTTGAAGATCTGGATTCCTCACTGGATGATACTGCAGCGGACTATATTGCTGAAGCGATGATGATGGTGCTGCAAGACGCCGGCTATTTTGAGCTGGAAATGGAAGAGCTGGTATCGAATCGAGAGTGGTAAGCCGCTCTCTTTTTTTATGATGGAATGATCTGGGTTTGAGATGATTCCATCGCTCAATCTTACAGGGTGTCCAGTAAATAGCAGCTCTGTTTCGGATATGCTTTAGTCCTCTCATCTACCTGCACGACCTACTCAGTGTGTTGCTCTGCTGTACGGGCGTTTCTTGATCATATTAAATGCTTGATTCATCGGCGGCATAAATGCTTGAAAAACAGCTTGGCAAGGTGAGTAGGGTGACCTGATATTTCATTCTTCTTTTTATATTTCTTCTCTTTCTATTCAATCTGTTTTATTAAATTTCGGGCATAAAAAAACCAGCTTGACGCTGGGTAATTTATTGCACCATTTTAAGATCTATTAAAATGGTGCCCGAGGCCAGACTCGAACTGGCACGCTTTGAGGGCGGGGGATTTTAAATCCCCTGTGTCTACCGATTTCACCACTCGGGCATGTGCGCAATAATAGAGGAGGATGGAAAACTTGGCAAGTAAATTTGCTTACAATTGCTTTCTTTTCAAGCAAATCATTGTATTAGCCTAAACTCGAAGCAGGCTGGATGTCGACTGTCATCATTTTTTCATCAAAATGAGATCAAAGCTAAACCTCGGTTTTCTAAGGTAGTGCAAATAAAAACAACAGGAAAACCGTATGACAACGCACATGAACCGTCGCGAACTGATTCAAAAAACCATTGCAGGTTTTGGGGCACTGTCTTTGCCACTCAGCTTAACTGCCTGTGGCGATGATGATCCAGAGCATTCATCTCCTGATGCGCCACAAATACAATTTTTACATGGTGTGGCCAGTGGTGACCCATTGGCAGACCGGGTGATTCTATGGACCCGTCTTAGCCCCGAAGATACGGCTATGCGTCTGGAAGTACAGTGGGAAATCGCGACCGATCAGGCGTTTCAGCACATTGTAAATACGGGCAAAGTGCTGACCACACAGGCGCAGGACTTTACCGTCAAAGTTGATGCAGACGGTTTGCAAGCCAATCAGACCTATTTCTACCGTTTCCGCTATGGCGCACAAAGCTCACTGGTGGGCCAGACCAAAACCTTGCCGCTTGATACCGCTGCCGTAAAGTTTGCAGTCTGTTCTTGCTCTAACTATCCGGCCGGTTATTTCCATGTCTATAAGGAAATGGCCAAGGAAAATCTGGATGTGGTCATCCACCTGGGTGATTATATTTATGAATATGGCGCCGATGGTTATGCCACTGAAGATGCCGAAAAACTGGGGCGTACCCTGGCCGCCGATAACAATCAGGAAATTATCCGTTTAGATGATTATCGCAAGCGTTATGCTCTGTATCGTGGAGATGCCGATTTGCAGGCAGTGCATCAGCGCCATCCATTTATTGTAATCTGGGATGACCACGAGCTGACCAATGATACCTGGATGGAAGGGGCGGAGAATCATCAGGACAACGAAGGTGATTTCTTTGCACGCAAGTTGGCTGCATTGCAGGCCTATTTTGAGTGGATGCCAATTCGTCCGGTCTCTGAAAATGACCATCTGAATATTTATCGCCAGTTTAATTTCGGTCAGCTGGTGCAGTTAAATATGCTGGATACGCGGGTATTGGCGCGTCACAAGCAGCTGGATTATGCCCATTATTTAACCGCGACCGGTCTGGATGCCGCCCGATTTAGCGCAGATTTAACTGACACTAACCGTACCTTGCTTGGGCGTACTCAGTTTGCCTGGCTGGCCCAGCAGCTGACTCAATCTCAAGCCACCTGGAATGTGCTGGGGCAACAGGTGCTGATGGCGAAAATGCTGATTCCGGCGGAAATCTTGCAGGTGCTCGGGCAAATCACCAGTGGTCAGGCAACCGTAGAGACCTTGGCCAATGTCGAGCGGATGCTGGTAGAACTGGTCACATTGAAAAGCCGTTATTTAAAGGGCGATCCCACTTTAACCGCACAGGAAAAGGCCCGTATTTTGACCGTGGTGCCGTATAATCTGGATGCTTGGGATGGCTATGCTTACGAGCGTGAAGCACTGTATAGCGTATTGGGTCAACTGGGTAAAAAAGTGGTGGTGCTGGCGGGCGATACTCATAATGCCTGGTCTGCACAGCTGTATGATGCCCAGCAGAACTTTGTCGGGGTGGAGCTGGCCACCAGTTCGGTGTCCTCTCCGGGGATGGAAAAATATCTGCAGATTCCGGCGGCCAAGCTGTACGAGTTTGAATTTGCCTTTAATACCCTGATTGATGAGCTGAGTTATTGCAACCTGAATCAGCGAGGTTATCTGACCGTCAGCTTTACGGCAGATGAGATGCTGGCCGAGTGGAAATTCGTGAACACGGTCAAAGCAGCAGATTATCAACTGGATGATACGCGTTATCACCGTCTGCAATACACGCCGGCTCTGGTGGAAATTAAAGACCTGCCGGCCAGTGCTTAAACCCTGTTTCTATAAAAAACCGGGATTGTCCCGGTTTTTTTTATTGGCTGATTTCGTTGAGATAACTGTCCAGATCAATAAATTTAATCTGCTGCGCAAACTTGTGTTCAAACTGCATGATTTGCTGATGCAGATTGGCATATTTCATCCGCTGTACCGCCAGGTCTGCATAGCGTGCCGAACTTTTTGGATAAAAGTACATTTTTAGGTGGGTATTACGAAGCTGACGATGTGACCAGTACGCTGCACGTCGAATCTGCTGCAAACAGTATTGCTGTTCTGGTGTAGCCTCATGACGAAACAGGTTTTCTTTATAAAAACGTACAAAGCCAAAACTCAGGGCAAAAAAGAACAGTACGCCTTGCAAGAATACGCTTTGCCAGTAATAGACATTCAGCGCCTGCACTAAAATCACGATCGCCAGTTTGATTGGGGTATGGCGGAGCATGCGATATAAGGCCGCTGCACTGTGTTTGAGTTGGTAAATCACATAGGGTGTCGTGAGCATCAACAGCAACATGAGCGCTAAAATTGCCATACTTTTGCTTTGTGCGGCATCAAACTGTGGCAAGTGCTGCTGAATCGCATCTGCAAAGACCATCGACAGCGGAATAAAAATCAGCAGGGCCAGCACCCAGGGGAGGATTTCTTTCCACTCATCCAGCATGCCTTTGATTTTTATTGCGCCATACAGCAGAAAATTGCGTTTAAATGCAGCCGGATGGTGTTGTTGTAGCTGTTGTAGAAAAAGCAGGGGCTGTTGTGGGGGCATGGGCAGGGTCAACGCAGAAGCTAAATTGCAGGCATAAAAAAACCAGCTTGACGCTGGATTCTTTACTGCACCATTTTAAGATCTGTTAAAATGGTGCCCGAGGCCAGACTCGAACTGGCACGCTTTGAGGGCGGGGGATTTTAAATCCCCTGTGTCTACCGATTTCACCACTCGGGCATTTTTACCAAGATTGGAGGCGGAGGTCGGAATCGAACCGGCGTCCACGGAGTTGCAGTCCGCTGCATGACCACTCTGCCACCCCGCCACGTCTTGGTGATGCACATATTAGCAAGCTCTGGAAAAAAAACAATACTATAAATCGCGCATATGCACATAAATTCGGCATATGAAAGAAAATTGCCTAAATTATCATGTATTATTTGCAAAATTGATTCCTATCAACATTTGGAGATGTGCCGTGGCATTAGTTTTGGATGGTCGTGCATTAGCAAAGCAAATTGAAGCTGACTTGTTAACACGCGTAGAAGCATTAAAGGCGAAAACAGGTCGTACCCCAATTCTGGCGACTATTTTGGTAGGTGACGACGGTGCATCTGCAACTTATGTACGTATGAAAGGGAATGCCTGCCGCCGTGTCGGTATGGACTCTTTAAAAATCGAGCTTCCACAGGAAACCACCACTGAGCAGTTATTGGCTGAAATTGAAAAGCTCAATGCCAATCCTGATGTACATGGTATTCTGTTACAGCATCCGGTACCGGCACAAATTGATGAGCGTGCCTGCTTCGATGCCATTTCACTTGAAAAAGATGTCGATGGTGTGACTTGTTTGGGTTATGGTCGTATGGCGATGGGTGAAGCGGCCTATGGTTCGGCAACACCAGCGGGCATCATGACTATTCTGAAAGAAAACAACATCGAAATCGCGGGTAAACATGCAGTGGTGGTTGGTCGTTCGGCTATTCTGGGTAAACCAATGTCGGCGATGCTGCTAGAAGCCAATGCAACTGTAACCACCTGTCACTCACGCACACAAAACCTGGCTGAATTCGTGAAGCAGGCAGACATTATTGTGGGCGCAGTTGGTAAAGCTGAACTGATTCAGAAAGACTGGATTAAGCCAGGTGCAGTGGTCGTTGATGCGGGCTTCCACCCACGTGAAGGCGGCGGTGTTGGTGATATCCAACTCGTTGGTATCGAAGACATCGCTTCTGCTTACACACCAGTGCCAGGTGGTGTTGGTCCGATGACGATTACAACCTTGATTCGTCAAACCGTAGAAGCGGCTGAGAAGGCTTTGGGTTAATAAATTGACCTCTCCCTGACCCTCTCTTGCGCTTCGATTTAAAAGCAGTGCTTTAAATCTTGCTCAGGAGAGGGAAAAATCATTGTAAAAATAATGGATACTCCTTCTCTTGCGCCGTATACGGCTCAGGGAGAAGGTTGGGATGAGGGTAAAACCTCTAACATCAGATTTTTGCTGAAATACATAAAGAATAAAAACCCAATGAGCTGCACCTTTCAATTTCCTAAAGCCCCTGAACATCTATTAAGTGCTTTGCATGATGTGATTCCACATTGTGAACTGCAGGCACAGCAATTGCCTGAAACACCGATTTCACTTTGGTTGATTCCGCCGGTTTTTCCCACCGATAAACTCGATGATGAAGTGATCCGCCGGATCTGGAATGATACGCCATACTGGATTTTCTGCTGGGCCTCAGGATTGGCGATGGCACAGTGGTTGCTAGCTGAGCCGCATCATGTGAAAGATAAAGTAGTGCTAGATTTTGGCGCAGGTTCAGGTGTGGTGGCCATTGCTGCCAAAATGGCGGGTGCTAAACGGGTGATCTGCTGTGATATTGATCAGGTCAGTCTGGATGCCTGTCGAGTCAATGCCGAACTTAATGGCGTCGAGCTGGAATATCTGGATGATCTCTACAAAGCCGAGCAGGTTGATGTACTACTCGCAGCGGATGTGCTATACGATCAATGCAACCGTTTTTTCCTGGATGAGTTTTTAAAATTTGCCCCAGAAGTGTGGGTGGCGGACAGCCGGGTGAAAAACTTTCGCCATCCCAAATATGAAAAGCTGGATGAGCGTAGTGCCACCACTTGGCCCGATTTAGATGAGTCGCCCGAATTTCGTAATGTCAGTTTTTATAAGACGCTGTAAACAGCGTCTTTTTTATTGGCTTGCAGAAGCTTAAGAGCAGGTATAGCGCACCACAGTTAAAGTGCTTGGGCGGGCAGTGAGGGCATCACGTGTGGCCGGATTTTCACTGCTGTGCAGGCCAGGGGTATTCGACAGGCTGAAGGTGGCACGGGTATCGCCAATTTGACGTCCTGGAGCAGTAAGATTATTACCGGCCGCCGGGTTGGCAATTTCATTGACGCTGAGAATATTTAATTTAAAGACTTTATTGCTGGCCAGCACTTTCTGGCAGGCACGTTGTAGGCGCTGTTCATCTAATTGCTGATTGTTGCGTGTTGCAAGGGTGTAAGCCAAGGTGGCTGTGCTGTCAGTGCGGCTTTCGATCTGATAACCGACATTGCCATTAAATTCGCGTGGCCCACTCTGGCAGGCAGTGAGCAGGGTAACCGTACAGGCAAGTCCTAAAAGTTTATAAGTATTGTTCATCGCTATTATGGCTCATGATCTCTAATTTATACTTTCAAGTATGCCATAAAAGCCTGACCTGGGGACGACTGCTTTCCTCAATGATGTGTTGAAATTTATTGCCGGTAAAATGTAGCGTATATAGGCAGGCAATAAAAAAGGCCGCTTTCGCGACCTCTTTCATGTTAATCAGCAATTAAGCAGATTTAACCGCTTCTAAAAGCTCAGCTTGACGTTTTTTCAATGCTTCTGGTAAACGATCACCCAGTTTATTGAATAACTCAGTGTGGCTTTCCAGTTCTTTGATCCATTGATCTTTGTCTTGTGCTGTCACAGTTTCAAATTGCTCTTTAGAGAAATCTAAACCAGTCCAGTTCAGCTGTTCGTAAGTTGGAACGCGGCCAATTGGAGTGTCTACAGCATCTGCACGACCTTCACAACGGTCAATGATCCACTCAAGTACACGCATGTTTTGACCGAAACCAGGCCATACGAAGTTGCCTTCAGCATCACGACGGAACCAGTTCACGTTGTAGATACCAGGCAGTTTGTTACCTGCAGCTTCAGCTTTCGCACCCACTTTCTCACCCATTTCTAACCAGTGAGAGAAGTAGTCCGCCATGTTGTAACCCGCGAATGGCAGCATTGCGAATGGGTCACGACGAACGATACCTTGTTGACCAACCGCAGCAGCAGTGGTTTCAGAACCCATGGTTGCCGCTTTATACACGCCATCAACCCAGTCAAATGCTTCTGAAATTAGAGGCACTGTGTCTGCACGGCGACCACCAAAGATGAATGCAGAGATTGGAACACCTGCTGGATTTTCCCAGTCAGCATCAATTGAAGGACATTGACCTGCAGATACGGTGAAACGCGCGTTTGGATGCGCTGCTTTTTCTTCACCAGTATGTGGTTGACCTTTCCAGTTGGTCAGGTTTGCAGGTGCTTCTTTAGAAAGACCTTCCCACCATACTTCGCCATTGTCAGTCACAGCAACGTTGGTATAGATCACGTCTTTGTGCAGCGTCGCCATACAGTTCGGGTTAGTTTTGGTGTTTGTACCAGGTGCTACACCGAAGAAACCAGCTTCAGGGTTGATTGCGTATAGACGACCATCTTCACCTGGTTTGATCCAGGCAATATCGTCACCTACAGTTTCAATCTTCCAGCCTTCATAACCTGCTGGTGGAATCAGCATCGCGAAGTTGGTTTTACCACATGCAGATGGGAATGCCGCTGCGATGTAGTGTTTTTCGCCTTGAGGATTGGTTACGCCAAGAATTAGCATGTGTTCAGCTAACCAGCCTTGTTGACGACCCATGAACGATGCAATACGTAATGCCAGGCATTTTTTACCTAACAATGCGTTACCGCCGTAACCTGAACCGTAAGACCAGATTTCACGTGTTTCTGGATAGTGCACGATGTATTTTTCTTTGTTGCAAGGCCATGCAACATCTTTTTCACCTTCGGCAAGCGGAGCGCCTACAGTGTGTACACATGGAACGAATTCGCCATCTGTACCTAATACGTCATAAACAGCTTTACCCATACGAGCCATTTTAGACATGCTAACTGCAACATAAGGAGAGTCAGTTAACTCGATCCCGATGTGTGCAATGTGTGAACCGAGTGGACCCATTGAGAATGGAACCACATACAGCGTACGACCTGCCATTGAACCGTCAAATAAACCGTTCAATTTTTCGCGCATTACTGCAGGCGCTTCCCAGTTGTTGGTCGCACCGGCATCTTCCTGGTTTTCAGAGCAGATGTAAGTACGGTCTTCAACACGAGCTACGTCAGAAGGATCAGAGTTTGCAAGATAAGAACCAGGGTGAGTTTCTTGGTTAAGCGCTTGCATTGTGCCGTTAGCGATCATCAAGTCGATATAACGTTGATATTCTTCTGCGCTACCGTCACACCATTCAATTTTTGCTGGTTTTGTTAATTTAGCAATCTCTTCCACCCAAGCAATAAGCTTAGGGTGACGAACGAATTCTGGTGCGTTCACTTGGGTCATGGTGAGGCCTATCTAAAATGTGTACAAACTGTTGTACAAAGTACAATCTGAGAGATGAAATGAACCGCTCAGATGAAATATGAAAAAAAAGTGGCTGTATTAAAGCACAAAATGACGAAAAAAATAAGACTAAAGGACTAAAGGAATTATTTTGGTAGTTAATGCAATCTAAATGATAAGTTTATAAAAAACAAAAAGATAATGTTTAAATAAGGGGGTATCTTATTTATTTTTTATATTTATGTATATTATTTAATTTATTTATTTCTTTTTAAAACAATAATTTATATCTAAATTTTTTCTGAGAATCATTATTGATTAAATAAATGGTGGTAATTCGATTTTTACATAAAGGTGCTTTAAATTTCCACTTAATTGGCTGAAATTAGAACAAATGCTTTAAAGATGTGGACAAAATGTCTGAACAATTCAAGCCATTGTCTATTGTGTATAACAAAAAATCAGGCTTTCATGCGACCCATAAAACCGAGGTGTATGAAGAGCTGATCCAGATTTTTTCCCAATACGGTTTTGAAATCCAGTCCTTTGATATCGAACAGTATGCCAGTTTTGATGAATTAATGGCGCAGGTATTTTTACGTCATCAGGACCCGGACAATTATGGCGTGGTGGTGGCCGCAGGGGGCGATGGCACCTTGAATGCTGTGGCGGCCAAACTAATTCATACCGATATTCCCATGGGCATTTTACCTTTAGGTACCTTTAACTATGTGGCCCGCGTATTTGATATTCCGGTGGATATTATTCAGGCAGCGCATGTGATTGCAACCGGCCGGCCACGCAAGGCGCATATCGCGCGGATCAATGAACACATCTATTTAAACAATGCCAGCTTAGGGCTGTATCCTTTATTTATCCAGAAACGGGAGCTGTATAACCGCTATCTGGGTCGCTTTCCTTTACATGCCTATACCTCCGGTCTGGATGTACTGATTCGCCATCGCAAGGAACTGAAATTAAAAGTTGAAGTCGATGGCAAGCTGTTTCCGGTGAAAACTCCGTTGGTATTTTTTGGCAATAACCAGCTGCAATTGTCGGAGATGAATTTGCGTATTGCCACAGCGGTAGCACAGGGCAAGGTGGCCGGCATTGTGGTGGCGAAAAGTGATAAGTTGACCTTGTTTAAAATTTTATGGCAGCTGGTGAAAGGGGAAATTGAACAAGCACCCGATGTATATACTTTTGCTGCAGATCAGGTGGTGATTCACGCACAACTAAAAACCATGCAGGTGGCCATTGATGGTGAAATTGTCCGGATGCGACCACCGCTAAAAGTCACAGTGGAAAAAAATGCCTTAAATATGATGGTGCCTTATGATTCTGCATCTGTCTGATTTGCATTTTGGCACCGAAAAGCCGGCCTGCATGGCAGCCATCCGGCAATTTTGCCTGGAGCATCAGGCTGAAGCGATAGTGGTCAGTGGTGATTTAACCCAGCGTGCGCGTTTTAAACAGTTTTATGACTGTAAGCAGTTTCTCGACAGCCTGGAGCGGCCGTATCTGGTGGTGCCGGGCAATCATGATATTCCGCTATTCGATTTATGGACCCGTTTTGTCAATCCATTTGCGCGTTATCAGCTGTTTTTTGGCAAGATGGAAACTGTGCTGGAAACCGAGCATTTTTTTCTGATTGGTTTAAACAGTATCCGGCGGCGTTACCATACCCGCGGGCATATTTCGCTGGCGCAAATCCAGCTGGTCGATCAGATTCTGGCCGCGGCGCCGGCGCATAAAATCAAGCTGATTGCTGCGCATCAACCGTTTTATACCCCGCCGGATGATCCGCATGGGGTAAAAGACTGTCCAATGCTTGGCAAAATGGCGCTGGAAAGCTGGAGCCAGCATGGCCTGTTCGGGCTGTTGCATGGTCATCTGCATCAGTCCGCAGTCTATGATTTAAACCAGATTTATCATTTGCAGGCCAGTCATCCGGTGCTGGATATTCATGCCGGCACGGCGCTGTCTTATCGTCTGCATCATCGTTTTAATAACAGCTTTAATGTGATTCATGACAGCGGTGAAATTCAGGCCTATTTTTTTAATGAACGCACACAAAAATTTGAACCGTATTAGAAATATGGGGAATAAAGCGACAGTGGTCTGATGGCTGGCGAAAAAAAAGACAAAAAACAGATTTTTTTTCATTTTTCCCCTTGAAGCGTTTTTTTCCATCCCCACAAAAGTGACATCTAAAATTCATTTTGATGATGACCAAAGGAATAAATAAGTCGTCATCAGTTATCTAACGAAGACTTAGTCTGATGGAGTTATTTATGAGCAACATTCGTCCATTACATGACCGTGTAGTAATTCGTCGTGTCGAAGAAGAAACAAAAACTGCTGGCGGCATTTTATTGCCAGGTTCTGCTGCTGAAAAACCTGCTCAGGGTGAAATCATTGCAGTTGGTAATGGTCAAATCACAGACAATGGCGTACGTGCATTAGATGTGAAAGTTGGCGATAAAGTATTGTTTGGTACCTATGCCGGCACCACTGTAAAAGTAGACGGTGAAGAACTGCTTATTATGAAAGAGTCTGACATTTTAGCTGTTTTAGAAGGCTAATTTCTCACTAACTCAATGGTTATCAGATTTAGTTAAGATTTAAAATTGGAGTAAATCATGTCAGCTAAAGACGTAAAATTTGGTGATTCAGCTCGTAGCAAAATGATTGCGGGTGTCAACATTCTTGCAGATGCAGTGAAAGTAACGTTAGGTCCTAAAGGCCGTAACGTGGTGATCGACCGTTCTTTCGGCGCACCGCACATCACTAAAGATGGTGTTTCTGTTGCGAAAGAAATCACGTTAAAAGACAAGTTCGAGAACATGGGTGCGCAACTGGTTCGTGAAGTGTCTTCTAAAACCAATGACATTGCAGGTGACGGTACCACAACTGCAACTGTATTGGCGCAAGCCATCCTGAACGAAGGCATCAAGTCAGTGACTGCGGGTATGAACCCAATGGATCTGAAACGGGGTATCGACCTTGCAGTTAAAACTGTTGTTGAAAATATTAAACAAACTGCAAAACCAGCTTCTGATTCTAAAGCGATTGAGCAAGTCGGTTCGATCTCTGCAAACTCTGACACCACTGTAGGTGCTTTAATTGCGCAAGCAATGGAAAAAGTGGGCAAAGAAGGCGTCATTACTGTTGAAGAAGGTTCAGGCTTCGAAGATGCGCTTGACGTTGTAGAAGGTATGCAGTTTGACCGTGGTTATATCTCGCCATACTTCGCCAACAAACAAGACACGCTCACTGCTGAACTTGAAAACCCGTTCATCCTGCTGGTAGACAAGAAAGTCAGCAACATCCGTGAACTGATTACGGTTCTTGAAGCAGTTGCAAAAACCGGTAAGCCACTATTAATTATCGCTGAAGATGTTGAAGGTGAAGCGCTTGCAACGCTTGTTGTGAACAACATGCGCGGCATCATCAAAGTATGTGCGGTGAAAGCACCTGGCTTCGGTGACCGTCGTAAAGCAATGCTGCAAGACATCGCGATTTTAACTGGTGGTACTGTGATTTCTGAAGAAATCGGTATGCAGTTAGACCAAACAACGCTTGAACACTTAGGTACTGCACACAAAGTAACTGTATCTAAAGAAAATACCGTGATTGTGGATGGTGCGGGTAACGCAGGCCAAATCGCTGAGCGTGTTCAGCAAATTCGTGCACAAATCGAAGAATCTACTTCTGAATACGACAAAGAAAAACTTCAAGAACGTGTTGCTAAATTGGCAGGTGGTGTAGCAGTTATCAAAATTGGTGCTGCAACTGAAGTTGAAATGAAAGAGAAGAAAGACCGTGTAGACGACGCACTTCACGCAACTCGTGCTGCAGTTGAAGAAGGTGTTGTTGCAGGTGGTGGTGTTGCGCTGGTGCGTGCTGCATCTGCACTTGATGGTCTGACTGGTGCGAACGATGATCAAAACGTTGGCATTAATATCCTTCGTCGTGCAATCGAAGCGCCGCTTCGTCAAATCGTGGCAAACGCAGGTGATGAACCTTCAGTTGTGATCAACGCTGTGAAGAACGGTGAAGGTAACTTCGGTTATAACGCTGCGACAGGTGAATATGGCGATATGCTGGAAATGGGTATTCTTGACCCTGCGAAAGTAACCCGTTCTGCACTTGAGCATGCTGCATCTGTTGCGGGCCTAATGTTGACCACTGAATGTATGATCACTGAAATCCCAGAAGATAAACCTGCGATGCCAGATATGGGTGGCATGGGTGGTATGGGCGGCATGATGTAAGTCATCGTCCGATCATCGATCATAAAAAATCCCCGCATTTGCGGGGATTTTTTTATTGAAATATTAATAAAAAGTTATATTTTTTGTTTAAAATAAAGTAGAATCTGAGACTTATTTTTAATTACTGCCAGTAAGTGTTAACTGTGTAGTTGTTTTGGGGAAAATCCCAAAAAAGTTGGGTTTTTAAAGTTTTATTATTGGTTTTTATGAACTTTTAGTTTATATTTTTATCAATATGTAATTGATATTTTTTGATACTATGGATAAATCAGTTATTATAAACAATGAGGAAGCTGCAGTAGTTGAGCGCCGTACTGAATTTATATTGGTCAGTAGGGCGGAGTTAAAATCATTATATAAAAAGATAAAAGACTATGAGGAGCGAATAAGAAAATATGAGCTACAGGAAAGAAAAACTTTAGAATTTCTTGCAAAAAAAATTAACCGTGGCTAAGTTCATCAATTAACTTTTTAATCAATTCTTTCTGCTGACTTTTTAAAGCACGAAATTTGAGAAAATAATCCAAATCTAATGAGTCCAATTCAGTCAACTGGGATTCTAAATTGCCAGTTTCATCGCCAAATCTTAACCATTGATTTGACACATTAAGCCAAATTGCTAAGGTCGCTAATTTATCTTGATTTGGAATTGCTTTGCCTAATATCCAGTTATTTGCAGACTGTACAGATATAGGTTGGCCATCATAACGATGATTAAACTCTTTTGATAAATAAGTAGGGCTGATCGGGTGTTTTGAATTCTGGAGAGCTTGTTTCAAGCGCTCTGCAAACAAAATTTTTTCTTGTTGGCTACTCATATATTTTTACTGATTAAGGCCTCGATATGTAACACTTTTTTAAAGTGTATTTAAACTACTATTTTCAAAGAGTAGATTTTAGGAAAACTTTACAGGGATTTCAATTGTACTACATTTATTTGTACTCTCTTCTACGTAATTATTTGTAACTCATAGCTTTCTTTCTTATGAAGCAATACTTTTGGCAGATTTTATCAATCAGAATTACAATAAAATTGAATTAATATAAACCAAAAGTTTATGCTTGTTTATTCATATAATATGTTTTAAAACAGTAAGTTATGGTTGATTTTTTTTAATCTTTGGCAATAAATTTAAATTTTTAATTAAAATAAATCAAATTTTGATTGATATTTTTGTTTCAGTTTGTATATTATTGCTTCAGGACCGCTAGAGCAGCGGTAACCGGGTGGATGGCATTCTCCAGAACAACCAGACATTCAACTCAGTTTTGCTGGTTTACATCATCCTAGGGTAGGCCAGTCTTTTTATAAAAATTGAAGGAAATTTATATGAAATTTCAGAAAACGCTTTTAGCAGCAAGCTTGGCAGTAGTAGCAGTATCAGCAAATGCTAAAGTAGCTAATCCAACCCAGCAATCAGAAGGTATTTTTGATGGTGATTATATTTATTCACCTGTATTAAATACTGGTAATAACTGGGTAGACTTAGGTACGGGCACGGTTACAGGAACAACGGGCTCTACAGGATCTGCACAAACTTATGAGATCTTTAATTATAAGACTGAATCTGGTAAGAATGTTGTTAGTTTGACTAAATTAGGTTCTACGACTTCTGAAGGTTACTTTGAGATTGTTACTGACAAAGTAACAGGTCAAAGCCGTTTAGTTGAATACAAAGGTGGCGATGTTCTTTTAAATACTTTGTCTGATGGTGGTCAGTTGAGTGATGTAACCACTGGTACAATAGTTACTGGTTATGAATTAAAAGAAGTTAATGATGAACATCTGATTTATGGCTATCAAGGTAATGTTGGTGCAGCAAACAGAATTCTTGAGGGTGCATATATTAATCCAGAAGGTGAAACTGAAGAGTTTGAAGGTACTTTAGTGCAACCAGGTGCTTCTGTAAGTAAATATGTGAATACGGGTATTATTGGTAACACTGGTGCTTACAATGCTGCTGGTCAGCCAGTTGATGTATCTAAAAATATTTATGGTGTAAGTGCTAAAGATGGCAACAATTTTGTTGCATTAACAGGTAATGGTATTGCATTAGCTGATCTTAGCTTAGGCACTCTTCAGTATGACGGCAGTGTTATTACAAATGAAAAACAAGTAGGTGCAGCAAATAGTTCGACATTAAAAACTCGTCAATATACTATTAATGGTCGTACAATTCTTGAAGTTTATAATGATGACGCTGGTAATGAAGTTGCTTCAAAATTCTATGCAGCAACTGAAAATGCTGATGGTAATTATACACTGGCAGGAGTTGCTGATGTAACAGCAGCAGATGTAGCTGATTTATTACCAACTCGTACAGGTACAGCAACATATACAACTGGTAAATTTGAACAAGCAGTTGTTCATAATACAATTACTAATAAAAATGTAACTTATAGCGAATCGGTTACATCTGTAGATAAATCTAAACTTCAAGCAGGTATTGTAAAAACTACTGGTGTTACTGGTGCTACTGCAGTCGCTAATGAAAACGTTGGTGAGGCTACTATCAAAACTACTCAATCAGTTTCAACTGGTGTGATTAATAAAGTAGATGACCAAAACGTTTATGGCGTTGAAGTTAAGAAAACGACTGTTGATTCAGAAGGTAAGCAAACTACTGCAACAACAAAAATCACTGCTGACTATGTTGACTCTGGTGACTTCCGTATCAATGGTGTAAGTATCGTTGATAACATTAAAGAGTCTGTTGATGGTGCTGTAGCTGGCGCTACTGAAGCTATCGATGCTAAAGTAGCAGAAGTAGATTCTAAAATTGTTGAAGTTGATTCTCGCTTAACTCAGTTTAATACTACGGCTGCTAACTTAAATTCACGTGTTGATCAATTGAATCAACGTGTGGATGATGTTGAGAAAACATCTTACCGTGGTATTGCAATCGCTTTAGCGGCACAACAGCAAATTCCAAATATCGGTGCAGGTCAAATGGCTGTATTCGGTGGTGTAGGTCACTATGAAGGTGAATCAGCAGTTGCATTAGGTCTAGCAAATGTATTTGCAAATGGTAAAACTTCGCTAAGTGCTGCACTGGGTGTTGCAGGTAGTAGTGAAGTGGGTGGCCGTATTGGTCTATCACACGTTTTCGGTGGTAAATAATTTACCAATTTGAGAATGGATTAAACACAGAATCCCCGCATTTGCGGGGATTTTTTTATAGGGGTAAGGATTTATAACCCTATAAAATATCTTGGGGATCTGTCGCATAAAATGTAAGAAATAGATAAGTGGTTCAAAAATAATTAAATGTATGATGATGTTTTGTATTAAATTGGTAGGGCTTAATGATTAAGCTGGGGAAGAGATGAAAGAACAAGAACACCAGATCATTGTGTTAATTTATGATGCCGCGATGGATACGCGTTTGTGGCCACAAGTGATTGAAGCCATTGTGCACTACACCAACAGTAAAACTGCGATCTTTACCGCTTTGGACCAGTTGAGTCCAAGCTATGACTTTGTGCATACCTATAATATTCCTCAAGTCTGTATTGATGCCTATCAGGATGAGCGGATTAAAGTCATTGATATGAAACTGCATGCGCCGTTATGGCAGCAAACCGCGGTAGGAGACACCATTGAGCAAAACTTACAGTCTTATGGCCAGATGCCAGGCACTGATGAATATATCTTTTATGAGCGTTGTCTGGAACCAACCGGGATTTGTCATATCGCAGCAGTCTTACTGGATCAGGGCCAGCATCGTTGGGCAGTTTTAGGCATTCACCGGGCACCAGATGCTCAGCCTTATAGTCCGGAAGAACATGAATTTCTTAGGCGAATCGGTAAGCATTTACGCCGGGCACTACAAATTCATCGGCAGCTTTGTCAGGCCAAGCAGCAGAAACTGGCTTTAGGCCATATTTTAGATCACTTAAAAACGGGCGTGCTGCTACTCGATCAGCAGTCCTGTTTAATCTATTCTAATAAAAAGGCTCAAGCAATTCTTAATCGCTCCAGCCTGATTGAGCTGGACCGTTATAATCATTTAAAAGTGGGCCGCGGCTTTCAGGCCAAACTCGATCAGCTCATTGAGGGGGCAGGTTCGGACTTAAGTCAATGGAGTAAAGAACCAGGCGGGGTGATTGAGCTGACAGCAGCTGATCAGAGTACCTTAATGCTAACGGTGATTCCTTTTAATTTAAGCCAGCTAAAAAATACTGAAGGACTACCAGAACAGGCCTATGTCGCGGTTTTTGTGACTGAAACCGGGCAGAAATATTATTTAGCCAAAGATTATTTAAAGCAGCAGTATCACTTGTCGAATCGGGAAGTTGAGTTATGTGAGGTGCTGATTAATGGTTATAAACTTGAAGAGATTGCAGAGCATTGCAAGCTGACGTTAAGCTCGGTGCGTACCTATTTTAAGAATATTTATGAAAAAACCGGGTGTACATCGCAGATTGAATTGATGCATTTATTAATGGGCTGTACCATTCATTTTGAACATATTGGTTAAAGCTGCCTAAGTCTAGCTTAGACAGCTTCTAAGAGTTTTTAGTTACTACGTTGTAGGGTGAAAGTGTCTTCGCCTTGCGGATGTAAGGTTAGACTTGTTCCTGAGATGCTATAAGTTGCATTAACTTTACTGCCATCCCAAGAGTCTTGTAATCCACCACATTCATTGGTGTCATATAAGACTTCTGTTGGTGTAAGCGTATTTGCTGTAATGGATAACTTACCATATTCAATTCCAGGCCAACCGCAATCGTCACCACCTTCTCCATCTAGGAAGAAGTAGTAATTATTGTCAAAGAAAGCAAAGAGTTGAGTTTCTGAGAACTTCCAAGTGCCGACTAAACCAGATGATTGTTTTACACGTGTCAGTTTATATGTACTATTTGCACCAGGTTCATGCAGAATTAAATAAGTGCCATCCGAGCTTAGAGTGTAGGGTTTACCATCACTAGCATGAGACAGACCTGCTGTACCATTTGTATCGTGAGTAATAGTTGGCTCAAAGCTGTTGTTTAAAGGGTTCCATAGAAGCGAGCCTAATTCAATCCCTGCTTGACTTTCAGCATCTTTTGGAGAAGCTTGTCCGAGTATATAATTACCATTCGTTAATATGTGTATCACTGCTACACTATTATTTTCATGCAATTGCCATGTGCCTGCGATATCTTTATAAAAAACTTGTTGTTGTTTAATAACGATTTCATCAGGGCTTACTAAGACTTGATCATTTAAGAGGTTAGTTTCTGAAATTTGAGTAGAGAAATTCTCAAAGGGTTGATCGAAAGTAATGCTAGGAATGTTTTTTAACTTCTCAAGTATTTCATCACTAATTTGCACTCCATCAGTATCAGGGTCTGAATCTAAAGCATCAATAAAGCTGAGTAGATTCTTTTGGGCAGTTTCATCTGTGAATAAATCTGCAGGAGAAATATTATCCTGAGCTGTAACTAGTCCACCAATTTGTACACCACTAATACTGAATTGAACTTTATCTCCAGATTGGTATTTAAAAGTTTTATTCTCTTCTGTAAGTGTGCCACTTATACCAGAACTGGTTTCATAGCTTACATTATCGACAGAACTATTTAAAAAAGTACCGTAATTCTCAGTGGTTTGATTTGATGGTGGTGGATTCTGATTGCTACCAGAATCATTGTCTGAACCGCCACATGCACTGAGTAAGCCTGCTAAAGTTAAGCATAATAAAGTTTTTTTCATCACGAATTCCTTGTTATTCAAATTGTCATGTCTGCAGTATAGAAATTAGATGAGTTTAGGTGCTATCCCAAAATTGGGAGGGTATAAGCCAAATATGTGAGGAATGATGGAGAAACAAGCATATTTTTGTGACAAAACTGCATTTTTTGATAGGTCGTCATAGAAGATCTATTTAGCTGTGGTAATTTGAGAAACCCTTTTAAGCTTTCTGATTTTGCTGATAAATTTGATGCTCTAGCAAGACTTAAATAACAACGCTGCCACCGAAAAGTGATCCTGTTTTATGCTGTCAAAATTTTTTATTGAACGTCCTATTTTTGCTGGAGTCCTGGCCATTATTGTCATGGCGTTTGGTATTTTTTCCACTTTAGGTTTGCCGGTCGAGCGTTATCCAGATATTGCACCACCCCGCATTACCGTGAGTGCCACTTATACTGGAGCTTCGGCAGAAACAGTGGAGGAGAGCGTGACCCAGGTGCTGGAGCAGCAGATTCGAGGGCTGGATCATCTGCTGTATTTTAGCTCGAGCAGTGATTCTTCGGGGCGCAGCCGTATCAGTATCAGTTTTGAAAATGGCACAGACCCAGATACCGCACAGGTGCAGGTGCAAAATGCGATTAACAGCGCCATTAACCGTTTGCCTGAAGATGTACAGCGCCAAGGCGTGAATGTGTTCAAATCTCTGGGTGATACCCATATGGTCATCGGGTTGTATGACAGCGCTGGTCACAGTTCCAATATTGAACTGTCCGATTATATGATGACCCATCTGGAACAGGATCTGGCGCGTATTGAAGGCGTGGGTGAGGTGGATGTCTTCGGTTCGCAATATGCCATGCGAATCTGGTTGAATCCTTTAAAACTGAAACAGTATGCCTTGATGCCAAGCGATATTCGGGCCGCTGTTGAAGCCCAGAATACCCAGGTGGCAGCCGGCAGTATTGGCGATTTACCCACCGCAACCGATCAGTATTTAAATGCCAAAGTCACCTCCGGTTCACGTTTAAAAACTGTCGAAGAATTTGAAAATGTAATTTTAAAGTCGGCCCAGGACGGCAGTTTTGTTTATTTAAAAGATGTGGCGCGGGTCGAGCTGGGGGCAGAAAATTATCAGTCCTTTAATACGATTAACGGCTATCCTTCAGCTGCGCTGGGCATCTCCCTGGCCTCTGGCGCCAATGCACTGGCGACCTCGGCTTTAATCCAGCAGGAAATTGATCATCTCTCCAAACAGTTGCCTGAAGGCTACAAGATAGTCTATCCACGCGATAATACGCCGTTTGTGAAGGAGTCGATGAAAGAGGTGGTAAAAACCCTCATTGAAGCGATTATTCTGGTGGTGATCGTGATGTTCCTGTTTTTACAGAACTGGCGCGCTACCTTAATTCCGACCATCACCGTACCGGTGGTGATTTTAGGTACCCTGACAGTGCTGTATGTGCTGGGCATGACCATCAATACCTTAACTCTTTTTGCATTGGTACTGGCGATTGGCCTGCTGGTCGATGATGCGATTGTGGTCGTAGAAAATGTTGAGCGTTTGATGCATGAGCAGCAGCTTTCAGCCAAACAGGCGGCAATCCAGTCGATGCAGGAAATTAGCGGGGCACTGGTCGGGATTACCTTGGTGCTGACCGCGGTGTTTATTCCGATGGCATTTTTTGGTGGCTCGACCGGGGTCATCTACCGTCAGTTTTCCATCACCCTGGTGGCCGCGATGTCCTTATCTTTGCTGGTGGCACTGATTTTAACCCCGGCCTTATGTGCCTTAATTTTAAAGCCAAAGCAGAAAACCGCCCGATGGGCCGCCTGGTTTAATCAGAAACTGGAAAATCTGAAACAGCATTATCTGCGTTCTTCAAGCTGGACCCTGCAACATCGCACCATCTCTCTGGTGATTTTTGTGGCTTTAATCGGGGTATTTGCCTTGTTCTATCGAGCCTTGCCGACCAGCTTTATTCCAAGTGAAGATCAGGGCATGCTCACGGTACAATTTAAATTGCAAGAAGGCGCGCCCCTGTCAAAAAGCCGTGAAGTTGGGGAAACGATTCGTGCCTATTTTATTGCACAGGAACAGGCCAATGTTGATCTGGTGATGATTCGCTATGGCCGTAATTTCTCAGGTACTGGTCAGAACTTGGGGCAGGGCTTTATTGCGCTGAAACACTGGGATGATCGTCCGGGCAGTGACAATGCTGCGCAGGCAATTCGTGAGCGGGCCATGCAGCATTTCCAGCGTCATCCGGATGCGCAGATTATGATTGGGATGCCGGCCTCGGTGCGCGGTTTAGGCCAGACCGATGGCCTGCAGTTTTGGCTGCGAGATTTAAATGGGCAGGGCCGTGATTATCTGGAGCAGCAATTCCAGAGCCTGCGCAGTCAGGCCGACCGTTATTCCAGCTTTGCCAATCTGGATAAAAAATCCAATCCGGAAAAAGCCGAGCTGAATGTCAATATTCATCAGAAACAGGCCATGGCCAATGGCCTGAGCCAAGGCGCGATTAACAGCACCTTGTCGGCGGCATGGGGCGGCAGTTATATCAATGACTTTATTGATCGTGGCCGGATTAAACGGGTGATTATGCAGGGTGATGCCGAGTTCCGTGCCACCCCGGAAGATTTACAGGCCTGGTCGGTGCGTAATGCCAACGGGCAGATGGTGCCATTTGGTAATTTTTCTACCCTGAGCTGGGGTGGCGGACCAGAAGTGGTGAACCGGTTTATGGGCTATACCGCACTGGAAATGGAAGCCGATACCGCAGCCGGTGCCAGCTCCGGTCAGGCCATGCAGGATATTCAGCAGCTGGTTGACCAGCAGGACGGTGTTGATCTGGCCTGGAGCGGCTTGTCCTTTGAAGAAAAGCAGTCCAGCAATCAGGCTTTATTGTTGTATCTGGTATCAATTGGTTTTATCTTCCTGTGTCTGGCAGCGCTGTATGAAAGCTGGACCATTCCAACTGCGGTGATGAGCGCGATTCCACTGGGTATTGGTGGTAATATCCTGTTCAGCTACCTGGCCGGGTTCCCGAATGATATCTATTTCCAGATTGCACTGCTGACCACCATCGGCCTGTCCTGTAAAAATGCGATTCTGATTGTCGAGTTTGCTTCGATGGCGCAGCAGCAGGGGCGCAGCGCCGTGGAAGCCGCACTGGAAGGAGCGAGTCTGCGTTTACGTCCTATTCTGATGACCTCGCTGGCCTTTGGGGCCGGGGTCATTCCGCTGGTATTTGCCTTTGGTGCCGGTGCGGTCAGCCGTCAGGAAATTGGCGTGAGTGTGCTGGGTGGAGTGATTTTCGGTACGGTTCTGGTGCTGATCTTTATTCCCTTTATGTATGTACTGGTGCGTTCGATCTTTAAACTGAAACAGGCCTGATCCGCCGGGTTTATACAGAGAAAAATGCTGCTGCTTCAGGGACACTGCGGCAGCACGCAGATGCAGTGCAAATCACTTTACATTTTAAAAAATAACCAAGAATAATGATGAGAGTTTATGCTGAATCCTTTTGAACTTCAGGCACTGGAACAGGCCATTTTGCAGCAGCATCCAGAGCGGGTACAGACCCTGATTGCGCATATGAATCCGGCCGATTTGGCGGTCTGGATTGAACAGCTGTCGCTGCAAGCGCAGGTTCGATTGATTCCCACCCTGGAGCAGGCCGCGCTGATCTTTGAGTTTTTGCCAAAAACTGTGCAGGCGCAAATTGCCGAACAGCTGGACCCAGCCGATTTGTTGCAGCTGATGAGTGCCATGCATTCAGATGACCGGACCGACCTGTTTAAAGGTTTGAGTCCGACGCTACAGCCGTGGATTCTGGCCGAGCTGGCCCCGGAAAAACGTCAGCAAATTCAGCAGCTGGCGGCTTACCCGGAAGAATCTGCCGGGGCGATCATGAGTTCGGATTTTGTGACTTTATCCCCAGAGCTGACGATCCAGCAGGCGATTGAACAGTTGCGTCAGGTGGCGGCAGACCGGGAAACCCTGTACCTGATTTATATTGTCGATGCGCTACAGCATCTGCTCGGTGTGGTGTCCTTGCGGCAGATTATTCAGGCCGCGCCAGAGGTACAGCTGCAGCATCTCATGACCACGGATCTGGTGATGGGCCAGGTCGATGAAGATCAGGAACAGATTGCCTGGAAGCTGGCGCATTATGATTTTCTGGCCTTGCCGATTGTTGATCAGGCGCAGCGTCTGGTCGGGATTGTCACCTATGATGATGCCATGGACATTGTCGAGGCCGAAACTACTGAAGATATTTTAAAATCCGGTGCGATTGAATCCTTGCCCAACCTGAGCCTGAAAAATGCACCAATTTTATCTTTATATCGCCAGCGCGTGTTCTGGCTGGTATTTCTGGTGTTTGGCAGTTTGCTGTCCGGTTTTGGGATTGCCCATTTTGAAGAGATTATTGCCGCGCATATTGTGCTGGTGTTCTTCTTGCCCTTGCTGGTCGGTAGTGGCGGGAATGCTGGGGCGCAATCGGCGACCTTAATGGTCCGTGCTTTAGCCACCGGCGATGTGCATTTTCGTGACTGGTTCTATCTGCTCGGGCGGGAAAGTCTGGTGGCGCTTTGTTTAGGTGGCACCATGGCACTGGCCGTGTCGGTACTGGGTTATGTGCGTGGCGATTTGATGGTGGCGGTGGTGTTGGCCTTAAGTATGCTGGGCATTGTGCTGATGGGCTGTCTGGTTGGCATGAGCCTGCCGTTTATTCTCAATAAGCTGAAACTGGACCCGGCCAGTGCGTCGGCACCTCTGGTGACCTCAATTTGCGATGCCAGCGGGGTGGTGGTTTATCTGTTTATTGCCTCACAGCTGTTGTTTTAGCCTGTATTTACAAAGCAGTAAAACGTTTGAGCAGCGCGCTCGAGTATAGTAAAAACATGACATAAATAGATAAAAATCAGGTTGATTCATGACAGAGCTGCACAGCACCAAACCCAAACTTTCCCGGCAAGAGGTGATTCGCCTGGAGCGTGATCTGGCCAAGTTTGCCAATATGATGGATTCGGTGGTGCGGATTCCGTTTACCAAACAGGGCGTGGGCGCTGATGCGGCTTTAAGTACCATTCCGGTGGCCGGCGATCTGGCCGGTTTTGTGTTGACCTGTTATGCAATTTATAAAGCCAAACAGGTCGGCGTGCCACAAGCCAAGCTGAATCCGGTCATGAAACTGGCGGTTATGGATGCGGTGGTAGGCTTTATTCCGATTGCCGGGACGATTTTTGATATTTTTATTCGCCCTAGCCGTAAGGCGCTGGATATTGTGCATGATCATATCCGGCAGGAATATGATATCCAGAGTGACCATCATGTGGTGCATCCTTTCTTGCATGAAAAACTGGAGCAGAAGCAGCAATATTCGGCATTCTGGCGTAATCCTGTGGTGGCCTGGCTGTGGATTCATCTTCCTGATTTATTAGGCCTGTTGTTCCTGATCATTCTGGTGGTGGCGACCTTGGCCGGGCTGCAATGGGTCTGGCAGTGGATGCAGGGTTTAAATCTTTAAGTAAGCTGTCATCATTCCAACCAGTATCTATCACGCATAAAAACAAAAGCCTCCATATGGAGGCTTTTGTCTATTTAACGGTTGGGCATTATTATTAAGGCAGGTTTAACTGCTGTAATGCCGCCACACGCTGTTCAATGGTCGGGTGGGTCTGGAATAACGCTGCCAGACTAAACCCTTGTTCCTGACCGGCAGAAATCGCGAAGGCTTTCATTTCTTTTGGCATTGCATCTGGCATTTCAGATTCGGCCTGTAAGCGTAACAGGGCAGAAATCATGGCCTGTTTGCCAGCCAGACGGGCACCCGCTTCATCGGCGCGGTATTCACGTTGACGCGAGAACCACATCACAATGGCCGAAGCCAGAATACCAAACACGATATCCAGCACAATGGTAATCACGAAGTAGGCAATGCCTGGCGCTTCGCCATCTTCACGGCCAAATACGTTACGATCAATGAAATCACCGGCAACACGGGCAAAGAACATCACGAAGGCGTTGACCACACCCTGGATTAACGCCAGCGTAACCATGTCACCATTGGCCACGTGACCAATTTCGTGCGCCAGTACGGCACGTAATTCATCTTTGTTCATACGCTCCAGCAGACCGGTTGAAACCGCCACCAAAGCATCATTCTTGTTCCAGCCGGTTGCAAAGGCATTCGACTGATAAGAAGGGAAGATACCCACTTCTGGCATTTTAATGCCAGCACGTTGCGACAATTGTGCAACTTCATTTAATAACCACGCTTCAGCCTGGTTACGTGGGGCATTCGGGTCAATCAGCTCTGTACCGGTGGTTTTTTTCGCCATCCATTTAGACATGAACAGGGAAATTAAAGAACCGACCATACCGAAGACAAAACAGATGACCAACAGGTTGCCTAGATTTAAGCCACCCGCGCCATGGTAACTACCGACACCGAAGAGTGACAAAATAATGCCAGCTACAACCAGTACCGCGAGGTTGGTTAGCAAGAACAAACCAATCCGCATCATTGAGTAAATCCTCTTAAAATGAAAATGTAATCTGATTCATAAATCATGCAAGTAAATATGCGGTGAATGTATTAAAAATTCAAGAAAAAATCGTGAAAATCAACAAAAAATCATCTTAGTCCGAAATGGTGATTCGGGCTGCAGCAGAGGCATGTGCCGTGGCATAGGAGCGGACTGGTGCATCGGTAAAGCTGCCATCTGCGGCAACAATAATTTCACGCGATGGGCGTGCAGGCTGGGCTGCAGTTAAATGCGAACCAGAAGAAAGCGTATTGGATTGGGCCAGTAACGGTCCCTGATCGCTACTGCTGACACCACCGGCATACAGATTGTGATAACGGCTGGTCACGCGGCGCACATAGTCCTGAGTTTCACGGAAGGGCGGAATGCCACCGTATTTGGCGACATTGCCTTCACCGGCATTATAACCGGCCAATGCTAAGGATGTATTACCGTTAAAACGTTTTAGTAACCAGGCCAGATATTTGGCCCCGGCCATAATATTTTCATAAGGATCGTAGGCATTAGAAACCTGAAAACGTTTGGCAGTGGCTGGCATCAGCTGCATTAAGCCTTGGGCCCCGACCGGAGAGCGGGCATTGACATTAAAGCCGGACTCGGTATGCATGACGGCTTTAATCAGCCCAGATGAAATACCGTGGCGCTGCGCGGCCTGCTGGATAATATGGTCAAAGGCATTTTTATTGCGGCTATAGCTTGGTAAGACCGATGCTTCAGAGCTGCCCCAGTTGCTATAACGGTGAATATTGCTATCGGGATAATACGTCACTTTGACTTTTTTCAGGGACTGGTCTGAACTTTTACGATTGGTCAGCAGGGTACTGCCATTATTGTCTTTATAGACATAAATCTGTCCGGCATGACTGTGCGATGCAACCGCAAGCAGCGTCACACATCCCCAAAAAGCCAGTTGTTTAAAATGTAATCTTTTATACATTATCGTATTCATTATGGTAACGAAGTTCATACTGTCCCCAAACAGGTGGTTTGAGTTTAACAAAAAAAACATTGATGAAAAGAGTCTTTACATTTATTTCCCCGTTTACTTTGTAAAAATCAAGCCCTGTTTGCTGACAGAACAATCAAAAAAAATATTTATTTTTTTTTATTCTGGTCTGCTTGACACACTTAAATCATTGATTTTAATTGGGAATAAAATTGATTAAAAAATGATCGATTTAAATAGAAGCCTTCAATTGCAGGCAAGTGACCTTGTCAAGTTGTTTTAAATCCACAAAGTTATCCACAGCTTTTGTGGAAAACTGTGGAAAAGTCCAAAAGATAAGCATCTTGCTCAAAAGATGAACGCAAACGTTCAAATTAGCATAAAAATAAAGACAGCGAGATGACAAAAAATGACAAGCAGGAAATTACATTCTTTTGATGCGTGCCGGGACTGAATCGGCTAAAATTGCGCGGTATTTTTTTTATGGGTAAATCTCGTCTATGTTCTCGCCAGTTGAGTCCGATCAAGGATTTAATTTTAAACCAGAACTGCCAACCAGCTCTGCGTATTACCGTTTGCTGAAAAAGCTGCGTCGCCAGGTGGGTCATGCCATTCGTGATTACAAGATGATCGAAGACGGTGACAAGGTCATGGTGTGTATTTCGGGTGGTAAAGACAGTTATACCTTACTGGATATTCTGTTGCAGTTTAAACGTATTGCCCCGATTCATTTTGATGTAGTGGCGGTGAATCTGGACCAGAAACAGCCGGGCTTCCCTGAAGATGTGCTGCCGCGTTATCTGGAAGAAAATAATATCCCGTATTATATTCTGGAAAAAGATACCTACAGCATTACCAAGCGTCTGACCCCGGAAGGCAAAACCTACTGTGCAGTGTGTTCGCGCCTGCGTCGTGGTTCACTGTATGGTTTTGCCCAGGAAATTGGGGCAACCAAGGTGGCACTGGGGCATCATCGTGATGATATTCTGGCGACTTTCTTCCTGAACCTGTTCCATGGCGGCAGCTTAAAGGCGATGCCACCGAAGCTGTTATCTTCCGACAAGAAGAATATGCTGATTCGTCCACTGGCTTATGTGGAAGAAAAAGACATCATCAAATACGCGCAAATGCGCCAGTTCCCGATTATTCCATGTAACCTGTGTGGTTCGCAGGAAAATCTGCAACGTGCGATTATCAATGACATGCTGCGTGAATGGGACAATGCCCATCCAAAACGTCTGCACAGTATTTTTGGTGCATTGCAAAATGTATCACCATCGCAACTGGCAGACCGCGAGCTGTTTGACTTTGAAGCACTCGATAGCGAGCGCGAGTTTGACTTTAAAGGCAGTTATTCGCACGAGAATGAAGATGGTCAGTCCAACCGCATCAACATGGTCAATTTAGGCTATGCAGCTGACTAAATAGTCAAAAAAAGCATTGAACTTCAGTTCAGTGCTTTTTTTATATATTTGAATTATTTCAATATTGTATTAAAAATATAAAATTTGAACGCATCGTACAAAAAATCTTAGCCATCTTTTATGATTACATGCTATAACAGGTCACAAGCATCATTGCTTCACAAAAATGTTGTCTGGACAGGCGACACAAATGAACAAATAAATTGAGGAATAATCATGCCTGCTTTTTTATCTGATGATTGGTTTGCAACCGTAGAGAACCTGACGGCTCAAGCTGGTGACTTAAATTTACCACCTGCGCTTGCGAATCTTGCAATTAATTTGGTTGTTACGGATGCTTCAGGCAATACAGAATTAGCTTTAGACGGTGGCAAAATCCAGAAAGGATTGTCTGCAAATGCAAAAACAACCCTGAATATGGATGCTGAGACCTTACGTAAAGTGTTCCTGGAGTTTGATATGGCTGCAGCCATGCAAGCCTTCATGACCGGTAAAATCAAAGTACAAGGCGATATGTCTCAATTAATGGCATTGCAAACTGCAAAACCAAGCCAAGAGCAAAAAGACCTGTTCAAAAACGTTTTGGCGCAAACCACCTGATTGTGACCCGACACAAAAAAGCTTACCCGAAGGTAAGCTTTTTTTTGCCTTGAAGATCAACGGTGAAGCATTTAAATATTCACCAGCTGCGGCGTGGTCTTGATGTGTTCCAGATAGGCACGGATACGGGTCACGTATTGTAAGGCCTGACGATAACGTCCGTTCTTGGCTTTATTGCCGTCTAAGTAAGCATACAGGTTGACCCAGTTGTTCGGGTTTTTACCGGTGGCCTGAATACGCTTCTGAATCTGGCTCACGGCACCCGGACCCATGTTATAGGCCACCAGTGCATACCAGTTACGGTCTGGAAACGGAATATGCTTATAACGGTTCAGCATCAGGTTGTAATACTTGGCACCGCCCTGAATGCTCTGGGTTGGATCGGTACGGTTACTGACGCCCATAGCTTTGGCTGTGCTGTTGGTCAGCATCATCAAACCACGAACACCGGTTGGTGAAACAGAGTTCGGCTTTAAGTACGATTCCTGATAACCAATGGCCGCCAGTAAATGCCAGTCCAGATCATACTGCTGCGCAGTGCGCTGGAAGCTGGCCTTATATAAAGGCATGCGATTGCTTAAGTCACGCTGGATAGTATTCCAGGATTCCTGCTTAACCACATTCTGGTTATAGAACGAGGCCAGCTGGTTGATGGCACCGCTTTGTTTGCCACGGCAGACAAAGGCACTGGCGGTCTGGCTCAGCGGATCATCGGCATGTTTAAATACCCAGTTTAAATTGCTGTTTAGGCCATTTTTCTGCAAGGTGTTTAAATCGCCACAGGTGGCCGAAAAACCGGTCAGATGCTTGTTTTCAATGCTCTGAATACTGGCAGTGGTCATGGCAAAGTTGGCTTTACCTGACGCCACCCATTGCAACGCTGTCGCATTGTCCGGTACGGTTTTAAACTCGAGTTTGACATTCAGGCTATGCGCATAGTTGCGCACCAGGTCATAACCAAAGCCATGCAGATGCTGACTGTTCTGAAACACGGTGGTCGGATTCGAAACAGAAACCACGGTCAATTTATTGTGATTGACCACGCGATCAAACTGATACGCTGCTTTACTTGCATTAATACTATGAAACGGAATTAACGCACTGCTTAATACTAAGACTTTTAAAGGGAGAGAGTTGAAAAAAGAGTGAAGGCCAAGCCTCGACCCAGAAGTTGAACTACTGTGCATGTTGTCTCCGCTACAAGTAATTTATGCCCTACAAAGCAGGAGGCAAAAGGCCTCAGACTTTTTCAAGTTTGATAAATTCAATAAGAGGGTGGGCACTCATGACGTCATTCAAAATGACATGGGATGAAAGATAAAAAATGTGGCTACGCCACACAGGTTAAAAAATGATCATAATTAAAAGATGTGCGCATAATAAAGACCAAAATTTGAGTTGTCAAATTTTGTCCATAAAAAAATAAAAAACTGTTTCATAAGTAAATGATTCTATTTAGGAAAAATATTTTATAAACTTTAAAAGTGGAGTAATTGGGGAGAAGGCAGCAGTTTTTGGTAAGCTACAGGCATATTTTTCTGCTGTTAAAGGCCATGAAATCGAGCTTAATTACCCGTGGTGGACATGACAAACTGGTCGCGGAACTTCAGCATTTGTGGCATGAAGAACGCCCTGAAATTACCAAAAAAGTGAACTGGGCGGCCAGTCTCGGCGATCGTTCGGAGAACGCCGATTACCAATATAACAAGCAGCTGCTGCGCAAGATTGACCGTCGGGTACGTTACCTCGGCAAGCGGCTGGAAGAGCTGCGAATTATTGATTTTTCACCTGAACAGGAGGGCAAGGTCTATTTTGGCGCTTGGGTCGATATTGAAAATGATGATGGCGAGCAGAAAACCCTAAGAATTGTCGGGGTTGATGAAATTTATGATCATCATCCACAACATATTTCAATTGACTCGCCAATGGCGCGCGCCTTGCTGGGCAAAAGTGTGGATGATGAAGCAGTAGTGCAGACGCCATCAGGTGCAAAACACTGGTATATTGTCGACATTCGCTATGAAAAGTTTGAAAATTCAGCAAATTAAATGATTTTGATTTTATTTTGTACAGTCGGTTGCGAAAACCTGGAAAAATATTTGCCAAGTTAAAATTTTCTTTATATGATAGCCGCCATTGGAAGCGTGGCAGAGTGGTTTAATGCACCGGTCTTGAAAACCGACGAGGGTGTGAGTCCTCCGTGAGTTCGAATCTCACCGCTTCCGCCAAATATCTAAATAAGCCCTTGTTTTTACAAGGGCTTATTTTTTGTCTGTAGTTTTACCCCTCAACCTACCCCTCATAAAATTTTGGATGTGACAAGCAAAAACAGGACGATTCAGGATAAGATAGGAAATGAGTATAAAAAACGTTAATAATTTTAAACTCATTTATAGCTTTGAAAAGATATTTTTAATATATAAAAAAGGGTTCACGAATGAACCCTTAGGCCGAAATAAAAAAGACTATAGGTTAAACATTGCCTGTGTATTCTTTCCACACATAAGTAATACCATTGCCCTTATAACGATAAAAACGAAGTGGCTCATGTACTCGTTCGATGAGTTGTGACCATGCTTTTTGAACTAGTCCTTGTCCATCGTAACAATGAAGGTGCTTCGGTTCTGGAAGAATACCTTGAAGCTGATAATCTGAGCAGGTTAGTTCCCACTGTTCTTTTAGCAACGGCAAATAATCAATTTTATCGCCGAGGATGTAAATGAATGCTTGTGCTGTTAGCTTATGATCCAGTCCTTTAATGATGCGCCAGTGAATATCAAAAAGCCTGCCTCTTAGCTCTGGTGCTGTATGTAGCCACTGAAAGTATTTTTTCAATACTTTTGCTGAATCTTTCTCGGCTTCCTCCTGGGTTTGGTAATGAGGAGGATCAATTTGAGAAATAAAAGGCAATTCTAAGAAAATACAATTGGCTTGCTCTTGTGTTTGCATAACACGTCTAAAGAAAGCTTTTTGTTCATTGCGAAGTTTTTGTATTTCTGCTTCATATTTATTCGTCTGAAGTTTTGCCTTGGCTGTATATAATTCAGCACGTAAACGCTGGAATAAACTTTCCCAAATATGATTAGGGACTTGATGTACTGATCTCATCAGTTGTGAGTTTTCAACAGCAAATTTATGGAAAACCCTTAAATAAGGATTTGTTTCAAAGCCATCAAAAAGATCGATAAAATAGGAAAACGGTGATATCTGCTGGAGAGCAAAATAGCACAAAGAGTTCATAAAAGGATGTGGATAAGCTGCAGTTGGTTTAGGAAAAACCCTAATTCTGTCATGTTCTAACTGTTTAAGAAAATCAATTAATCCAAATGCTCTTCTCCCAAAGCCTTCATCGGCATATGTCCATCGTGTTATTACATTCTCAGATAGTAAATCCACATGGTTGTTTGGATAAACATTTGACACAGCATGAGTTGACTGCAAGCATTGAGGTTGAGGACGGTGTAAGGGTAATTGCTTCATAGTAAGAATCTCAGTAATAAGGTTAAATAGATTTGTAGTATTGAGTTAGATTAGGACGACCCATACCTTTCTTAATATGGGGTAATAAGCCTGTATTGAGCGTTTTAACGCGCGCTAAGCTGCTATGTAAGACATATTGTTCGAACTTGGCAAAGTAGCGAATCACCTTTGCAATATTGTCGTATTTGGTCTGATCATCACGGTCAATGATGCCTATAGCATCGTATTTGTACTTCTTACGATTCTTACTGGTATTACAATTAAAATAGCTGTGTTTACCGCCAATTTGACTGTCCCACAACTCACCAATCATTCGACCTAAACTAATGTCTTCTCGATGTTTACGACCACAGAAAAAGAAAAAACAATGAATATGTAAAGCCTGATCTACGCCATATTCCATTTTTGAAACATAGCCTTTTAAATGCAGGGATTTACTGCGACGCAGTTTCTGTAAAATCGTATGGAAATGCTTTACGATTTGTTGAGGAGTAAAATGTTTTTTATCTGCAGGTAGATAGAGATCAACCCGAACACCCAATAAACGTGAATAAAGGCCACGTAACTTATCAATGTATTTCTGAACCTTTTTTTCACCCCTTTTCGCTACTTTGCGACGGTCATTCACACGCTGTAGATATTCAGGCGAATGTAACTGTTCAAAAAGCACTTTAATAAAGCGATTTAAGATTACTGCTAAAGAAACCTTATGTCCTGTCAGTCTACCATTTGCATCTACCTCATTAAGTTCCTCATATGGATGCTCAATTAAGTCATAAATAAAGTCTAGATATGGTTTTAAGGCCTTATCTAACGCAGCCATAACAGCCTCAAGCTGTTCACACTTTATATTCACCCATACAGCTGTTCGCTTGGAATTAAGTAAGAATGAACGAAGCAATTGCTTTATTCTGGGGTGAGTCAATTCCCAATGTTTTCGATTGAAAAGGGAAATATCCTCTTTATTTTTTGGCTGATACAGACTGTATAGGGAGGTAGCCTTTTGCTTAATTATTTCATCACATAAACTAATAGCGATGGTGCATGCAGCTACATTAGGGTCTATTAGGTGGTTAAGGAATTGATTGAGAGTCTGAGGACTAGGTAACTCATCGTGCTTGCTATCACTTTCTGAGTTTAAGAGATCTTCTAGTTCAAATTGCTCATTTAATTCATCGTCATACCCAGATAGGACTTCTTCAGACTCATTTAATAGGTCTGTTTCAATTTGAACTGATAAACTTGGTATTGGGTCAAAAGAATCTTTAACCTCAGTTTCTTTGATCTTAGGATAATGAATGTTATTATCGTTCATAGATATAACTCCAATCGGTAATAAAATACTGATTGTTGCCATCTAACCTATAGTATGAGCAGAGACTAAGTAAGATAAATAATCTTTATTTATAAAATATATAAATATTAATAAGATACAAATATATTGATCTAATTATAATCTTATAGAAGCCACCCATCAGAATTAGAGACAACAACTGTCTACAAGGGGACTTGGAATCCAGCCCCTTTCGGTAAAGTCGATAGATTTGTGGTTTACCTGACTGAAAAGATAAGCACTTAGAGCCTATGCTTTCTTGGAGAGCAGCCAGTGGTTAATTTCATGTTGAAGCCAGCCTACTGCGGCTGTTCCAAGACGCACGGGTTTGGGGAAGGTAGGATCATGCCTTGGGGATCGTTGGTTAAGCTTTTCATATATCGTGCTGCGAGATAATCCGCATGTTTCAATGACTTTTGGTAAACGAATGATTTGTATCGTTTGATTCTTCATATTATCCATGATCGAACTCCATAGGATGAGTTGGTTTTGGTTCGATTAAATTGTGATTCATGGTGAATATATTTTTTAGTGAAAAAATAATATATTATAATCTGTTGAAAAATATATGAAAAAATGGTGGAAAGTGGATAGGGAATATTGTTCGGTACGTTTTATGCGGATGCTGAAAACGATAAATATCATTCATGATATTCAAAAATCTGATGAATTTAGAGATTTTTATGATTGGCTGCGTGATTTCTACCAAGTTGAAATTAGTGAATTTATAGGTGATGTCTGTGGTGAATTCGAGCTGAAAGAAGGAAACTCTTTAAATACTTTAGATTTTAAAAAAACAGTACAAGGGTATGTTTTTGATTGCCTTCAATATGGGCGAAATAAAATCAATCAGGGTACCGAAGCTTTTTTGATCAATCATCTAGGTAATGATTTATTTGTAAAGGAAATGGATGAGCTTCGATTAAAGTTTAAGAAAAAGTTAAGTGAAGATGAGCAGCTAAAAGAAGCTTATATCAAACTGACTGAACATATTGATATACGTTACTTAGTGCTCTACCGTTTTAATCCGGAACGTCTATTCTTAACCTGGATTAGTATTGAAAATTATTTTTCCAGTCTAAACCAGCGCACAACGCGATTAAATCATGATGAGTATTTAAAAGGACAAGAATTTGAAAAGAAAATTTATGAGTACTTACATGATTTTGAAATTTTAGCTAAAAATAAAGGATATGAAATAGGACATGTATCAATTGCAGATTTAGCTCTGTTTACAGGGGAAGCAGATAAGAAGGATTACTTAACGTTTCGCTTAGCGGAAGACTTTAAGGTTCCAGTGGTTGACGCTTTGTTAGATTATTTGGAGTTTGCAAAATTTAAACTGCATGATACAGCTGCATCTATAAATGCTCCTAATTCGAATAATCCACGTTTAGAGCAATTACATCGAATTATCCAAATACTGAATGCAGAAAAATCTAAAAAAGCATCCCAAAAAGGAGCGGGAGTTTTTACTTTGCTCTGTTATACAGTCTATAAATTAAGGGGCTATGATGGTGCGGCACAATCTTTTGAGAATGAAAGTGATTTAAAAAAGGGATTTTTAGATTACTTGGCTAATTTACTTCAGTTGGTAGGTGTTCACTATTCTTATAACGCTACTGTAAAAGCAAAATCTAACCTAAAGTTGACTATATATTTTACAGCTTCGGCGATTCAAGAGAATCTTTTTGCTCTGTATTTTGAATTTTATTCTAAAATTAGTACATCACTTCAATTGTCTGATGACAAGATCAATGTTGAAACAGGTCTGTTTGAGCCCAGTTTTGTGGATTTAGTTACTAATTTTGACCTTAATAAGGAAGTCAATCAGAACGTATCATTTAACCGCGGAATAAAGCTATGTTCTATCAATGTAAATCAACTTAATACCAAGATAAGTGATGAAAAAGGGAAAGCTTTTAGTTTTGCAAGTTTGTATATGGTTAAGTAAGAAAAATCTTTATTTTTCTAAGATCAAGACTCATCTTTACACCGACCTAGGCTGACTATATGGCGCACTTTTAGTGCCTCAACAGCTATACTGCTGACCAGATATGTTCAGCAGTTTCACTTAGGGTAACCTTAACTTTTCCGTTAATAAATGATGCTATATTTAGCCTCTCGAATAGCTAAAACTTATAGGTGTAGGTCAAGCCACTATTGGTACTGATCGTTACTTCACGAACATACTCAGCAGCACAGCCCAGATAAATTTGCGCTACAGAACCATAACGCATATTTTTATAGTCATAGAAACCTTTGGTGCCACAATTGCCACGGTTGATCGAAACACCAGTTAAAGTCGTGGGATCGTTATTTAGAGAAACAATCATCAGCTTATCTACGTAGCCTGTCATGGTATGCTGTGATGGATCACGACGGACACTTAGCTCAAACTCTTCTTGGGGCGCTTGCTCTACAGCTTCAAAAGCAGGATCGTCTGGATCATATTCTACCATGGTGGTCCTAAATTCATCCTCCGGTAAAGCTTCATCTGTTTGTGCGGTAGTATTTTCAGCAGAGCTTGTTTGCGTTTGGGTATCTTTAGACTTTGGCGCATCATTGTCTGAATTACATGCCGTTAAAGTTAGCAACAGTACGCTGGATAAAAAAATAGATGGAATACAATTCATTATAAATACCTGTTCTTAAGCGAATATCGTGATCTACAGGGTGGAGGCCACTCTTGTATATTTAATTGTTAATAAAATTCTTAAGATTAATAAGCTTGAGGATTACTCACCGATCTTTTTAAATACATGCTCGATAGGGGTGTAGTTATTCAGCGTAAAATCAAAGTGAATTGGCTTTTTAAATGCGACATCAAATTTTTTTAAGCGAGCATTTTCGATACCGTTGAAATGCTTTCGTTGAAAAGAAATCGTACTCGGTTCAAGTATTGCAATAGGCTCATTTAATAAACCAGTTTGAGTATTGATAGCTTGATAAATGACTAAACTATCTAACTCTAATTTATTCCGATTAAAGTTAAAAATATACCCGACATATTTCTGTCCATCAGCCGTAATAATATTTTTTGCTAACTCTGGCGTGGATGGGGCTGTGAAATTTACGATCAGTTCAGATGAAAAATTCATGTCCTCAAAATGTAACTTTTTCGAGTCAGCATCATAATAAACGAAGTTATCAATCGGGCCACTTGGACGATCATTGGGCGTATAGCTGCTCGTCATGAACAAACTTTGTCTAGAAGTCGCATTTAAACTCATTTCTAGAAGTTTTAAGTCATAGTTTAAATTGGCATTTTTAGTATCCAGTTCTTTTTGAAGGGTCTGAATACGTTGTTGATATTGCTCTGTACTTTCAAACTGATCTTTTTGCGGTGGCTTAACTTGCATGGTCGATCTTATATAATTGATCGCGGTATCATGCGCTGCACGCAAGGAATAATCGTCACCTAAAGCAAAAGTGAATGCAGGAAATTGTTGACCTGTATGCCCGATGACCAGAACTTGATTGTTTTTTAAAGCCAGAACACTTCTTAAATCATTGAGAGTGGTTTGGAAATTCACGCAATTTAGACAATTTTCAGCAGTATCGTCATTTTCAGCAAACATCTGTAATCCAGAGATGGTCTGATACGGCGGATAAAAAGAAAAATAGCCCTCATCTTTGATTAATTCCTGAAAGTTTTCTCCCGTTTTAGTGAGCGGAGTCGTAATTTCATTTCGGGCGATAATCAAAGGGGAAGACACGGCCTGTGCGGGGGTATCATCATTCAATGACATTTTTTCAATACTTTGAGTCAGTTCTTCATTTTTTGTATCATTCTGTGGTTTTGAACAGCCTGCTAAAGCTAGGCTAGTCAGTAGTGCAATTGAAATGTATTTCATCCTGTTATTTCCCCATCAAATATTTTTAAAGTTTTAAAAATGAATTATGAAATTGACTGTAATTTCAAATACATATTATCTGGCTGTCACAGGCTCTAGTTATGTTATTACTGAGCGCAATGAGAACAGATCAAATTAGCTGTGCGATAAATTTCATCATATTGTTCCAGCACAAAGCAGCCCCTGAATTAAAAACTCAGTGGTTGATCAGTGTGATGAAATGAATCAGTGCACAGGGCAAGACCATAAAGTTGGAATCGGGATGAAATACCAAAGTTTGGGAGGGTATGAGAATGAAGCGAGTGCAGGGGAAGCACATAAATTGAATAGCGTCATAGATGACTCCTAGATGTATAGAAGTTCTACCAAATTACTGCTAAATAATGGTGGCAGAACGAAAAGGGGTTAGCAGACTGGACATCTAGAACCAGCACGCGCGAACGCGTCCCCCTCCCGTTCTACCGCAAAGGGGGACGAGAAGGTTTTACGCACGTAGAGAATACTCAGAAGAATAAACTCTGATGCGCTAGATGAACGGTCTGCTAAAACCGACTGGCAATGTAGGCCAGCCCTTGCATGATAATCGCTGATAAAAATCAGGTCAATTGATCTTGGAATCAAGCCGTTAAAATTAATATAAAAGCAGCTTTTAAAGTCGAATTCTAAAAAAATACAGATACATATCATTTAAATGAGAAGCATGTGGCTCCTTCAAAACAGCCTTATGCAATAACCCAATTCACGCTTTGCCTGCTTTCCCCCAAAGCAGGCTTTTTTTATTTCACTCATTTTTTATTACAGGAATTATTTAGATGAGTTTGCCATGTCCTTATTGTCAGTCCCGAGACACGGTACTACTGGAATCTCCACAACATTTGGTCATTAACAGTCATTCACCTTCAGCGCAAAACAATGTGATGTCACCTCTGGCACTAGCGACCTTAGGCATCAGTGTTTCTAAAAGTTTAAACATCCCCCCGATTGCAGGTGCCTTAGTAGGTGTCCTGATCGGTGGAATTTGGATGCTGATGACCGAGAATGAAGTCCCAAAAAGCTCACATCCTGTTTATACCCGACATTATTACTGCAATGACTGTGACCGTGATTTTAGTCCAAGCATGCGTAATTAAGCTTTTATACCTTTATAGACATTTAACTTTTTATAGGAATTAAAATCATGGCACATCAACTTGAACAAATGGCCTATGTTGGTGATACCCCTTGGCATGGACTAGGGAATCAACTTACCCAAAATCAACCGATAGAAGTCTGGGCACAACAGGCAGGTATGGACTGGCGCATTGAATCATCCAATGTCAGTTATATGGCACAGAATGAACGTGGGCAAAGCATCATCATGCCGTATGAAGACCAGCGTGTACTGTACCGTTCAGATACCCATGCTCCTTTATCGGTGGTGAGTCAGCGTTATCAAGAAGTCCAACCCAGAGAGATTTTAGAATTCTATCGAGACCTCACTGAGCAATCAGGCTTTGAACTGGAAACCGCAGGTGTCCTAAAAGGTGGGAAAAAGTTCTGGGCTTTGGCACGTACAGGACAAACTGCAGAATTGAAAGGTGGGGATGTCAGCAATGGCTATATTCTGCTAGCAACCGCATGTGATGGTACTTTAGCCACCACCGCACAATTCACTAATATCCGTGTGGTGTGCAATAACACCTTAGCGATTGCCTTACGAGGGCAGAGTTCCAATGCAGGCGTGGTCAAAGTACCGCACAGTACTAAGTTTGATGCCGACAAAGTCAAAGATCAACTCGGTATTTCAGTGAAAACATGGTACGACCACATGTATGAAATGAAACAACTCACCCAACGTAAAGTCACCCAGAAAGAAGCAGCGGCTTATTTTGATGCGGTATTTAACAACAATAGCCTAAGTGCGATGGAACAGGAGGATAACATTATTCAGTACTACCGTAATGTCGCGTCTCAAGCCAATCCACAACCCAATAAAACTGAACCGAATGGACGTGCCATGACCAAAGTCATGAATATGTTTAATGGGCAGGGACGTGGGGCAGATTTATCTTCAGCCAAAGACACCGCCTATGGACTACTTTGTGCGATCACCGAGTTTGTCGACCATGAACGTCGTGCGATGAGTACTGATCACCGCCTTGACTCTGCTTGGTTTGGTGCAGGGGCAGCATTAAAGCAACGTGGATTAGAGCAAGCATTATATCTTGCAGCCTAAATTTTATCTTGTATCCCTCTTTGCCACATCTTCGGATGTGGCTTTTTTTATGCCGTTTTTTAGAACGTATTGAGATGAGGAACATCACATGAACCCAAACATGACCACAACACCAACAGTGCATCACAGCACTTTAACTACAACCAATTCAACTGCTGTCGTTGATTCAGGACGGCTACATCCACCACCAAGCCCTTCAAAACGTAGTTTAAATGCCAAACGTCTGATCAACACCAAACAACTGGACTATCAAGCATGGCTGGAAGTGCGTAAACAGGGAATAGGCAGCAGTGACGCCGCAGCCGCCTGTGGCTTGAATCCTTATATGTCGATGCTAGAACTGTGGATGATTAAAACAGGACGGGTACAGCAAAATATTGAAGATGAAAGCTCAGGACATGCACCTTTATATTGGGGCAAGCAGTTAGAACCCTTGGTCGCAGAATACTACAGCATGCACACCAATAATAAAGTCCGTCGGGTTAATGCGGTGTTACAGCACCCTGATCCTGACAAAGCCTTTATGTTGGCGAACTTGGATTATGCCGTGGTGGGCAATGAAGACGTACAAATACTGGAATGTAAAACCGCAGGAGAATATGGCGCTAAACTGTGGCGAGATGGTGTGCCGTTATACGTGTTGTGTCAGGTACAACACCAACTGGCCGTGACAGGTAAACAAGCGGCACATATTTGTGTGTTGCTGTGTGGGCAGGAAACTAAAATCTACAAAGTCAGTCGTAATGAAGCCCTGATTGAACAGATCATTCAGGCAGAACGGCTGTTTTGGGAGTGTGTTGAAAATGACGTTCCGCCAGCAGTGGATGCCAGTGAATCGGCAGCCAAAGCTTTACAACAGCTCTATCCTGAACATACCCCACTGAGCTGTGTTGATCTAACGGAGGTAAAGCTTGCCAATGAACTGTTTGATCAGCTGATACAGGAGAAACAGCAGATTGAACAGCACCAAAGCCAATTTGACCTACTTAAACACCGTGTTCAGGCACTGATGCAGGAACATGAACGTGCTGTATTTCAGCAAGGTTCAGTGACATGGAAGAAAAGCAAGGACAGTATCAGCCTAGACATCAAGTCCTTACTTCAGCACCAACCTGAACTCATTCAACAGTACCCATTGCAGAAAGCAGGCAGTCGTCGTTTCAACATTTATCAAGATTAGCTTAAAGCCTAGAGCCAAACACTCAGCAAGAAGAAACCTGAAATCCCGTGCAGCCCTGCACGGGATTTTTTATGCCGATTTTATTTTAAGCACACAGGACAACACATCTAAACATCTCAACGACAGAGGAATTTCAACATGATTAAAGGTTTAGCAATCACACCACCCATCTTGGGACGGATCAGTATTGGCCGTGTAATAGAAAAGAATGGCAAGCGTCTGCCAGAGAAAGATGATCAGTTCACCATTACCAGTCAAATACAGGGTAAGGACGGTTGGATTAAACACCCCTTGGATGAGCAATTGCGTAGCCAAGCACCGAATCAAAAACTGCGCAGCATCCCTGTGCGGATGATCTTCAATGACCCTGAATTGAACTTACGTGCCGAGTACAGCTTGTTTGACCGACAGACAGGTCGCCCGATTTGTGTGGGGAATGGTCAAACCTGCCAACGTATGACATCACAAGGTGTAGAGCAACATCCTTGTCCATCCCCCGACTTATGCCCACTTGGACAAGGTGGACATTGCAAGCCTTATGGACGCCTGCATGTCAATTTAGGCGAAGCCGATGAGTTTGGGACTTTTATTTTCAGAACCACTGGTTTTAACAGCATTCGCACTTTGGCAGCACGTTTGAATTACTACCATGCAGCATCAGGTGGTTTGTTGTCGTGTTTACCATTGCAACTCACGTTAAGGGGAAAAAGTACCACCCAAAGCTATCGTCAGCCCGTGTATTACGTGGATTTAACGTTACGGGAAGGCGTGGATTTGCAAACAGCAATTCAGACGGCTAAGGAGATTGACCAACAGGGAAAACAGGCAGGGTTTGATCAGGCGGCATTAGATCAGATTGCACGGCAGGGTTTTGCCAATGCCAAGTTTGAGGTGCATGCAGAGGAGGGGGTGGAATTGCTGGAGGAATTTTATCCACACAGTGACAGTGCTGTAGATACAGAGCATTCAGCGCAATTGAGCTATGTGCAGGAGATTCAGCAGGGGTTGCAGCAGAGTGTTAGAGCTGTGAATTGAGCACAGTTGAATTATCTAGTCAGCTTGGTAAGTCAATTAATGGATTCTGAACAAGTTGGCTAGTCACTAATTGAAGGGAGCTTTGGCTCCCTTAATTTTTTTGTTATTCAGGAGTGATAATGCAGGCTTCAAAAATAGCGATCAGTCCATCTAGCCGGCAGTTGAATCCATCAATATTGGCCTGAATCCAGACTTCCTTATTGTTAATTTTACTCCACTGTACCCCATAGCCGCAGTGAGCAAGTAGGTGTTCAAAGAAGATACGCTGGGTGCGTCCATTGCCTTCACGAAATGGGTGAATCACGTTGACTTCACAATAAAAATCAGCGATTTTTTGGATAAGTGCTGGTTTGGCTAAACCTTGAAAATAGTGCTGCTGCTCAAGTTGCTTGAAGAGCTTATTGGCTTCAATTTCAATACGCGGGAAGGTACAAAAGCGGGTATCGCCTTTGGCAATATCCACTTGTCTTAGTTCACCTGCCCAGGCATACAGGTCTGAAAAGAGCTGAAAGTGAATGGATTGCAGGTATTTGAGATCGTAAGGTGGCTCCGCATACTCAATTCGTGTGCTGGCATACTCAGTCAACTCCAGTTCTGCCTGTTGCAGAATTTCAGCATCCTGAATGTTCAGTTTGTTTTTGAGGACGTCCGAGTCGGGGTAACAGTAAATGCTGTCACCCATTTCACCATATTTATCCATAAGGAAGCCTGATCACGATTCCGAGGTCTGTGAGAATTTCTTATATTTCTGTAGAATCTGAGCTTTACTTAATGCCGGTGCGGTTGAGGACGGGTTAATGCCTTCCAGCTTTAAACTGGCTTGATAATTCTGCAAGCGCGTAGCTTGGATATATTTTTTTTTCTGTTCGAGAGTGTTTAGCATTTCGGAATTTCCTTGAACAAAGGTAATGTAAGCCTAGTTTAGCAGATGGGCTTATAAATAGGCACGGCTTTCAAAAGCAGGGTTGTAGCGTTATGGTGGATGAACCTTCTATGAGAAAAATCTGAAACCAGACGACAAAATTTGTCGCTTAACTGTCATGCAATAAATGAATAATCAACAATCTGCTTTTTAAATAATATAATATTATCCAACAGTTAAAAAATTATCAGTATTATCTCTAGCAACTGAAGTGTCGCCAGATACTGATCACAGATAAGAATTCAGGAATTGATTCACCACTATGACCAACAATAACTTTTCACAAATCGCTTCTTTCATCTGGTCGGTTGCCGACCTGCTGCGTGGTGACTTCAAACAATCGCAATATGGCCGCATCATTCTGCCATTTACCTTGTTACGTCGTTTGGAATGTGTACTGGAAGAAAGCAAGGCTGCGGTACTGGCAGAACATGAAAAAGTCTCCAAGCTGAATCTGCCAGAAGAAGCTCAAGAAAAGTTATTGCTGCGTGCCACCAACGGTCTAGCCTTCTTTAACACCTCCCCAATGGATCTCAGCAAAATGGGGCAGAGTGACATCAAGGCCAACTTAAGCACTTATGTGCAAAGTTTCTCTAAAGATGCCCGTGAGATTTTTGAATACTTTAACTTCATCGAATTTGCAGGCTTACTCGATGATGCCAACCTTTTGTATAAAGTCGTGCAAAAGTTTGCTACCACGGATCTGAGTCCAAAGAGCGTATCCAACCATGACATGGGTTTGGTGTTTGAAGAACTGATCCGTCGTTTTGCCGAAGGTTCTAATGAAACCGCAGGGGAACACTTTACCCCGCGTGACATCGTGCGTCTGACCACGGCACTGGTGTTTATGGAAGATGATGACGTGCTGACCAAAGACGGCATTATCCGCACCATTTACGACCCGACTGCGGGGACGGGTGGCTTCCTGTCTTCAGGGATGGAATATCTGCATGAGCTGAACCCAAATGCGGTGATGCGTGCGTTTGGTCAGGAACTCAATCCAGAATCCTATGCCATCTGTAAAGCCGACATGCTGATCAAAGGCCAAGACGTGAGCCGGATTAAACTCGGCAACACGCTGTCGAATGATCAACTCTCGGTCGATCAGTTTGACTACATGCTGTCGAATCCACCCTTTGGCGTGGACTGGAAAAAGATCGAACAGGACATCAAAGACGAGCACGAACAAAAAGGTTTTGATGGACGTTTCGGTGCAGGCTTGCCACGGGTATCGGATGGTTCACTATTATTCCTGATGCACCTGATCAGCAAGATGCGTGATGCCAGTAGTAGCGAGAGTGGCAGCCGCATCGGGATTATCCTGAATGGTTCACCATTGTTTACCGGTAGTGCAGGCAGTGGCGAAAGTGAGATCCGTCGCTACATTTTAGAAGCCGATTTGCTGGAAGCCATTATTGCCTTACCGAACGACATGTTCTACAACACCGGGATTGCCACCTATATCTGGGTACTCAGCAATAAAAAAGCCGCTGAACGTAAAGGTAAGGTACAGCTGATCAATGCCTCGAACCTCAGTACCAAAATGCGTAAGTCGCTGGGTTCAAAACGTAACTATCTGACTGAAGCTGAAATTGCCACCATTACCCAAAATTACGGTGACTTTGTGGCGGTAGATACTTTGGCAAACGATGGTGAAACCGAACAGCAAAAACCATTCGCCAGCAAGATTTTTGACAGCCATGAATTTGGCTATCGTCGCGTGACCATTGAACGTCCATTACGTTTATCGGCACAGATCACGGATAGCGCGATTGCTGCATTACGTTTTGCGCCAAAACCGTTTAATGCCCTGATGCAAAGTATCGATGCGCAATTGGGCACAGCCTTTGGTACAGCATGGACAGCTGAAACTTATGGTCAGTTGCAGGACGTTGCCCTTGAGGTCCGTGCCCTGATTAAAGCCGAGTTCCCTGAGCTAAAAGAAAAAGACATTAAAGAGGTACTGGACAGCAAAATCTGGCTATTCCAGAAAGCCTTGATGGAAAAAGCCCAAGCCTTACAGAATGTGATTGGCACTGAGCAGTTTGATGATTTCAACCAGTTTGATGAAGTGCTGAAAAAAGCCCTCAAGCAGGCCGACATCAAGCTGGATGCCAAAGAGAAGAAACAGCTGTTAGATGCCATCACCTGGAAAAATCCTGAAGCTGAACCGGTGATTAATAAAATTGTGAAACAGGCGGAAAACCCACTATATGGCCAGTTCAGCTATCAAGGCAAAGTGGTGGAGTTTGTGCAGGATGGGGATTTACGTGATGCGGAGAACATTGCACTGAATCCAAAAGTCAGCACTACAGAGTTGATTGAAGACTACTTTAAACGTGAAGTACAGCCACACGTGGCCGATGCCTGGATCAATGCCGACAAGCGTGATGAAAAAGATGGCGAGATTGGTATTGTGGGTTATGAAATTCCGTTTAACCGTCATTTCTACGTATACCAACCACCACGTGATTTAGCTGAGATTGATGCGGATTTAGATGCGGTGAGCCGTGAAATTATGGAACTTCTACAAGAGGTGCATTCATAATGGCAAAGTATCAAGCCTATGCAGAGTATAAGGATTCAGGGGTTGGTTTTTTAGGTGAGATTCCTGAACATTGGATTGTCAGTAAAGTTAAATACTTAGCTCCATTTCAAGTGGGATGGACTCCGCCGACTAAAAATGATTCCAATTTTATTGGAGATAATCTTTGGGTTAATATTTCAGATTTAAAAGGTAAGGTAATTAACAATACGGTTAAGCAGATATCTGATAAAGCCGCTTTAGAAGCATCTATGGATATCACCCCTAAAGGCTCTCTGATGTATAGCTTTAAGTTATCTGTTGGAGCTGTTTCATTTGCTGGTTGTGATATGTATACCAATGAAGCAATCGCATCATTTCTACATTCAGCAAAACTGCCTTTGTCTTATTTGTATTATGCTTTGCCTAAATTTGTTATCGAGAATGCTTCAACCAATATTTATGGTGCAAATATTCTTAATCAAGAACTGATAAGAAATGCTTTATTAGTCGAGATACCTTATATTGAAGCGGAAAAGATCGCCAACTTCCTCGACCACGAAACCGCCAAAATCGATCACCTGATTGAAAAACAACAACAACTGATCGAACTGCTGAAAGAAAAACGTCAGGCGGTGATTAGCCATGCCGTGACTAAAGGACTTGATCCAAATGTTCCGATGAAAGATTCTGGTGTGGAGTGGTTAGGGCAAGTGCCTGAGCATTGGGATGTAAGTAAGTTTGCTTATTTAAAGCAAGTCCTAACAGACTATACAGCAAATGGTTCATTTGCTGATTTAAAAGCAAATGTACAATATCTAGATGAGCCCTCTTTTGCTCGGTTAGTGCGACTAACTGATTTGAGAAAGGATTTAGCCAATACAGATGGAGTATGGGTAAATAAAAAATCTTATGAATACTTAAAAAAATCTGCACTTTATGGAGGTGAGTTTCTCTTAGCTAACGTAGGTGCTTATGCTGGTCTATTTTATCAGATGCCTTTTGATAAAGGTTATGCATCCTTAGCTCCAAATATGTTTATGGCCAAGTTTGATCAGTCTAAAGTATCTAGAGAGTTTATGGCATATGTAGGGCAATCCATACCCGTTTCTAGTCAATTGAGATTAAGTGCTACTGCATCATCAGCTCAACCTAAATTAAATAAAGATGATTTTAAAGCTGTGAGGTTCGTTTATCCAGGTTTAAAGGAGCAACAAAAAATTGTTGATTATTTAGATCAGGAGCTAAAACAAATCGATATCTTATTAAAGAAACAGGAACAAGCAATTTCATTAATGCAAGAACGCCGAACCGCCCTAATCTCCGCGGCAGTGACAGGCAAGATTGATGTTCGCCACTGGCAAGCGCCAATGGTTGCTGGGGCACAGACGGAGTTAAGCGCATGAGTCTAGACGCCACCCGTGAAAGCATTTTCCAGAACGATATCATTCAACAGATGCTGGCTCAAGGCTGGCAACTGGGTACACCACAAGGCTATAACCGTGAAACTGCCTTGTATGAGCGGGATATTCTAGACTTTGTACAGCAGACGCAAAGCCAGGACTGGCAGAAGTTTCAGCGCATCTTTCCACAAGATACCGAACGGCATTTTCTAGAAGCCGTGGTTGCCCAGTTGAAGAAAGCCGACATCAATGCCACTGATGAACAGTCACGTAGCTATGGCACTTTAGGTGTGCTGCGTCACGGAGTGAAAACCCGCAGCGCACGATTTTTCCTGTGTCAGTTTAAACCTGAACATGCGCTGAATCCCGATACCTTAGCCAATTACAAAAAGAACATCTGCCGCATTGTGCCAGAGTTGGTCTATAGCCCGTATGCTACGGCTGTCGAGTTACAGGACATGGGCAAACAGGCCAAGAAATGGCGGATTGATCTGGTGCTGTTTATCAACGGCTTTCCGGTGGCGACACTGGAACTCAAGTCCGAGTTTAAACAAGCGGTGCAGAATGCCATGTTGCAGTACAAACGCACCCGCTTGCCGAAAGATCCAGAAACTAACAAGCCTGAACCCTTGCTGATGTTTAAGCGTGGCGCATTGGTACACTTTGCCGTGAGTCAATACGAAGTCTATATGGCGACCCAACTAGCTGGAGAAGATACTTTCTTCCTGCCATTCAATAAAGGTACGCATGACGGTGGCGCAGGCAATGATGTGCCAGAAGACCAGAATCAGTACGCTACGGCCTATCTGTGGAATGAAGTTCTCACACCGGACAATTTGCTGAATATCATTGGACGTTTTGTTCATCTGCAAATTGAAGAAAAAGAAGACTGGGAGGGACGCAAGTATAAAAAAGAACTGCTGATCTTCCCACGTTACCACCAGTGGAATGTGGTCACCAAACTGATCAATGCCGCCTTACAGGAGGGCACTGGACAGAAATATCTGATTCAGCACAGTGCAGGTTCAGGTAAGTCCAACTCGATTGCCTGGACAGCACATCAGTTGTCGACCCTGTACGATCAACACAATCAGAAACTGTTTGATTCGGTGATTGTAGTCACGGATCGTACCATTCTGGATGCCCAGCTACAGGACACCATCTACCAGTTTGAACATGCCGATGGCGTGGTCGGACGCATCAATAACAAAGAAGGCGATGGCTCCAAATCAGAAAAACTGGCCAAGGCACTGGAAACCTCACAGCCGATTATCATTGTGACCATCCAGACTTTCCCCTTTGTGTTGCGTGCGATTGAAAACAGTACCAATCTGAAACAGCGACGTTATGCGGTGATTGCCGATGAAGCGCATTCTTCACAAAGCGGCTCTACGGCACGACAACTGAAAGAAGTGTTGATGCTGGAAGAGCGCGAAGAGGATGCTGAACTGTCTTCGGAAGATATTCTGGATGCGGTGGTGGCTGCACGTAAGGGCAGTAATAACCTCAGCTACTATGCCTTTACCGCGACACCGAAAGACAAAACCCTGCAACTGTTTGGCCGTGTACCCAATCCTGAGCTACCCCCATCCAAGCAAAACAAGCCGGAAGCCTTCCATGTTTACTCCATGCGCCAAGCCATTGAAGAAGGCTTTATTCTGGATGTGCTGAAAAACTATACCAACTATAAAGTGGTGTATAAGCTAAAACAAAAAATTGAAGAAGCCGACAAACAGGTCGATGCCAAAAAAGCCAAGATCAGACTGAATCAGTGGGTGCGCCTGCATGACCACAACATTTCTCAGAAAGTGAAAGTCATTGTCGAACATTTTAAAAATAACGTGATGGGCTTATTGGGTGGGCAGGCTAAAGCCATGGTGGTGACCAGTTCACGTAAAGAAGCGGTGCGTTACAAGCTGGCCTTTGACAAATATGTGACTGATCAGGGCTATAAGTCCATTCAGGCTATGGTCGCATTCTCGGGTGAGGTTGAGTTTAATGACAAGGATACCGACAGCAGCGGCTTAGTCGGGCAGACCTTTAACGAACGCAACATGAACCTAGGACTCAAAGGCAGAGAAATGCGCAAAGCCTTTGACAGTGATGATTATCAGGTCATGTTGGTTGCCAACAAGTTCCAAACAGGTTTTGACCAGCCAAAACTGTGTGCCATGTACGTAGACAAAAAGCTGGGTGGTGTTGAGTGTGTACAGACCTTGTCACGCTTGAACCGCACCTATCCGGGCAAAGCGGAATCTGGCACCTTTGTCTTGGACTTCTTTAACGATCCTGAAGACATTCTTGCGGCCTTCCAGCCTTACTATCAAACCGCAGAACTGGCCGATGTCTCCAATCCGGATCAGATCTTTGACTTGTTTGAAAAGCTGAAAGCCAGCAAAATTTTCTTGTGGACGGAAGTCGAGCAGTTTGTAGAAGCCTTCTTTACCAAGAACAAATCCAATGCCGCGATCAGTAACATTTGCAAGCCTGCGGTTGAACGTTGGCAGAAACGCTATAGCCAAGCCATCGAAGCCTATAACACCACCCGAGATATGCTGGAACGCTGCAAGAAAACCAATGATGCCGTGCTGATTGCCAATGCCGACAATGCCTTTAAAGAGGCCAAGCTTGAAAAAGACAAGCTGGAAATCTTTAAAAAAGACTTGGGCAGTTTTACTCGTTTTTACGAGTTTATGTCGCAGATCGTGGACTACGATGATAAAGAACTGGAAAAACTTAGTCTGTATGCGCGTAACCTGCGTCCATTGCTGCGTGAAACCGCAACGAAAGACGATGAGGTAGATCTAAGTAATGTCAGTATGAGCCATTACCGCTTGTCCAAGATCCGTCAGCAAGACATCAAGCTGAAAGAAGATGCCGAAGATTTTAAGCTAGAACCCGGCAATGACCTCGGTGCAGCCAAGCCACGCGATAAGAAAGAAGAGTTCCTGTCACAGATCATTGAGCGTCTGAATGATGTCTTTATCACTGATAACCTAACCGATAAAGACATGCTGAACTATGCCTATACGGTACGTGACAAGCTGGCGGAAAATGAGATTGTGATGAAGCAGATTGCCAACAATACCCGTGAACAAGCCATGCTGGGTGATTTCCCGAAAGCGATGGATGATGCCATTCTTGGCAGTAGTGCGGCACATCAGGAACAGATGATGCAGTTGCTGTCTGATCCGGCGAAGGCCAGCATCTTTGCACGGGTGATCTTTGATATGTTGAGCAGTCCAAAATGACCGCTAAATTAACCAAGGGGGTCAGTTTTTAAATGCCATTAGGGGGTCATTTTTACACTGCCGCTAACAACCTAAACTTTCTTTCCAAATACGTTTGATTTGCTCTGCATGATTTACATCATGCAGAGCACGTTTCGCTCGATGTTCTGGGTTATCAACGAGATCTAAAGCCCGATAATAGGTCGAAGCTGCAATCGGTAAAATTCTACAAATCGCTTCAACGCCATATCGATCTTTATTGTAATGGATAAAATCCACCATTATTTGTGTGGGCGGTCGAGCTCCGCCTGGGCGAAAAAAGCGGCTGCTTTACGTAGAATTTCATTGGCACGTTTTAATTCTTTAATTTCACGTTCCATTTGCTTCATTTTTTCTTGGTCAGATATCTGTTGTACTTTGGCAGGATTTAGTTGATCCATATGCTTTAAATACCAAACGCGCAATGTTTCAGGAGTACAACCGATTTTAGGCGCAATAGCTGTGATTGCTGCCCAAGTAGAAGGATAATCTTTTTCAGATTCAATTAGTAATTGAACCGCTCTTTCTCTGATTTCGGGGATATAGTTTGGTTTTTTCATCGGAATAGTCTCTCAGAATATTGACTCTCCGACAAACCCGGTACGGTTCATAAACTTTATAATTGTAATAATATATTTTTATTGATTATTTGCTCTTGTTTTAAATAGTTTATACTATCATTATGGAACTTATTTCAATAAATCTAACAGGTTAAATATGGGGCTAGTAAGAGTTGATACTGGAAATGATAAGTCAAAAGATCAGATAATTTCATCGTGGAAATCAACCCTTGCTATTCATGAAACAGCCTTAAGGCTACCTCAAAAGTCAGCATTGCTTAAATGTTTAGACTATGATTTAAATGATGAGGAAGAGCCTGTAATAATTAATATGCCTACAGGGACAGGAAAAACGGGTGTCATTGCATCATTGTTATTTAAAGCAATATTTAAGAGAACACTAATCGTTGTTCCATCCGACTCTTTACGAAAGCAAATAAGTGATGATCTAATCGATTTTAAAAAATATATTGCTTGGGGAATTCTTCCTGAGAATAGTGAACAACCTATTATTTCTAGGTTAGAACCAAAAGATATTGATAAAATTGTTGAACATGATTTAGAAGAACAGTTTATTGTCGTTGCAACATCGCAAATTTTTAATTCATTCCAAGATGAAAATTTGAAGGTTTTTTTAAATCAGTTTGATAGGTTGATCTTTGATGAGGCTCATCATAGTGAAGCTCCAACATGGAAAAAACTTCGTGATAATTTCGCCCAAAGAAAAAAGAAGATATTTCAATTTACCGCAACCCCTTACAGAGGAGATGGTAAAAAATTAGAAGGAAAACTCATATATCAATATTCAATTGCAAAAGCTTTTGATGAAGGTATTTTTGAGAAAATTCAATTTGAAGCTGTCAATGAATATTATGACGAGAAATCCGATGGAGTTGTCGCAAGGAAAGCATTGGAAGTATTACAGAAAGATATTTTGGCAGGGCTAGAGCATGTTCTTATGGTTAAAACTTCTTCTATTAAGCATGCAAAAGAATTAAAAAAATTATATACCTCTCTAATAAAAGAATATTTCCCTGAAAAAATGGAAGTTTTATTAGCAACCAGCAAAGATGGAATAAATGAAGAAGATAAAAGTAAATTAAAGGAAGGAAAAACACAAATAGTGGTTTGTGTTGATATGTTTGGAGAAGGGTATGATTTACCTAATTTAAAAATATTAGCTTTACATAAAAAATGTAAGAGCTTGCCAATATTTATGCAATTAGTGGGTCGTTTCACAAGGGTTAATAGAACAAAAAAACTAGGTCAAGCAACAATCATCTCAAATGTTGTTGCAGATGATATTGGAGAGCAATTTCAAGAGCTTTATCAGGCTGATGCAGATTGGAACCTATTGATTGGGAGTTTAAGTAAAGAAAAAATGATAGAAGAATTTTTTAGTTCTTCAATTGATGGTGAATATAATCATGAATTGATAAGAAAATTGTTCTCATCAAATTCATTCTATATTAAAAATAGCGCAACAATTTATAAAGAAATTGATGATGATATTAACGAGATTTTTGAAAAAACTAATCTTAAAAAATATTTTAATAAGTTGTCGGATAATTATATTTCTGCAATTTTTAGGGAAGAAAATTTAGGAATTATCTTATCAAGAAAGAAAGTTACCCCTATGTGGGTGTCTAGTGATGAGTTACAATTTGATTTGTTCGATATATTCATATTTCTGAGAAAAGGTACTGACTTATTTGTTCATGGAAGTAATAAGGATTTAGTCCAGAATTTAGCAAAAGAGTTAGGCTATATTAACTTTAGTTTTCCTGAGTTATTTCGAATGTTTTATGATTTAGAACGTTCAGCGTTTGCAAATTTAGGTATGTTATCAACATCTAGAAATATAAGATTTAGAATGTTTACTGGTACAGATGTCTACAAAGAATTAACACAGCAAGATTTAAATAATAATGCATTATCAAATTTGTTTGGCCATGGTTACATTGACGGTAAGAAAGCTAGCTTGGGGTGCTCTAGGAAGGGTATCACATGGTCAATGTCTAGTGCTAACATTTATCAATGGGTCAAATGGTGTGAATCGTTATATGACAAAATTCATAATGAAAATATTCCTATTGATTCATTTGTTAATAATATGCTTGAGCCATTTAGTGTTGAAAACTTAGCTAACTTTAAAATTCTCACAATCTCACCTGTAGATTTAATTTCTAAGGCTGTTAATTTGATACGGATTAGAGGCGAGTTGGGCTTAAAAACATTAAATTTTAGCTTTTATGAGGTTTTAAATGTTAAACAAGCTGAAGAGAAAATAAGTTTTTCGATAAAAATTTATTTTGAAGGTGATTATTTTTGTACACTTGATTATATCTATGATTTAACTCATGGTTTTATTTTAGTTTCCGAGTCTTATAATGGAATAAAACTTAATTGTGAGTTAGATTTTATTAAGGAACTTCCAAAAAAACTTGGGCTTGTTGCTTGGACTTCAGGTTTTGAAGTAATTAGTTTAAATGAAAAAATTGGTTATAAGAACAAATATTCTTACACATTAGTAAAAGATAATGTAACTGAGTTGGACTGGAATGGGGTGGAGATAAATAAAGAGAGTTGGAAGTTTGGGGCAGTGAAAAACTCTGTTCAGGGTAAAATAATTGATGTACTTCAATCTCAAGAAAATAAGCCGAACATATTGTTCTATGACGATGGTAGTAATGAACTTGCAGATTTAGTTGGATTTTGGATTGATGAAGAACAGCAAAAAGTATGTATGCGTTTATATCATTGTAAATATGCTATAGGTACAAAATCTTCTATTGGAGCTGTGAATGAGCTGGTTCAGCAAACCCTTTCAACTTGTGATAAATTATCTGATGCAGTAAAAGCATTAAAACAATTAAAAATTAGAGAGAATAACACTTATAAAAAGACTAAAAATAGTAGATTCATATTAGGTGAAATGTCAGATTTAGATGCTTTGATTAAAAAGTATAGAACTTATGACGTTACTATAGAAATAGTATTAGTTCAGCCGAGCCTAGATTATTCTGAATTGAATTCTCGTGTTGAATCAGTACTAGGGCAGTTGGCATGTATTATTAAACAAACCTTGAATGCTGAAACTTATTATATTATTAAATAAGTATAATCTCTATCAAACTTGATGAGGGAAAAATATATTAATGCTTCTGCCATTTAAGGCGGAAGCATAGATTTTATGCTATTAATTTTGTGCATTACAAAACTCAGCCCAATCAGCCTTAAGCCTTTGCGTTTTTCGAGATATGCTACACGTAACTAAGCAGCTTCAACTTCATCTGGCAGCTTATGTGCAAGTACATGCTCACAAACTTCACGAGGGTAATCTGTTTATCTGCTGACCAGTCACGAAATGTAGAGTGGAAGCCATGTGTGGTAATCACTCGATTTTGTTTAGGGTCAATATAGCCTAAGTTATTTTCTTTAAGCTTCTGTTCATGCATGAACTTTATCAAAGTTGTTAAGGGTATGTCAGAAAGCATTTCACCATTACAGTGTACAAGAAAAATGAAAGCTTATAGCTGAATATGTTTTCAAATGAATTCAGGGAAACTACTTCTAAAATGTAAATAATAGAATTTATCATCTGGTAAAAAAGAAGAAATTGGTAGTAAGAAAGCATTGCAAATTTTAGATAAAAAAAGTAGATTTTGTTGTGTATTGAAAAGCTATATTAAAAAATGTAATTCATGAAAAAAATACTTTATTTAAGTCTTTGTTATGTTTGGGGAATAGGTAACGTACATGCTGCAGGAAATATCAATCTATTTGCTGCTAACGCTACGTTTCCGCAAGACTTATCGCTTCCTGAGCTCATTCGACAGGATCAACGTTTAAGTGATTTAAAGCAACAGCTGGATACCCAAGCTATTATCCAGCCTAGCTTGACACCTTTACTCAAAAAACAGCATCTTATTGTTACGGAAGAACCTTGTTTTGATATCCACACTATCCGTATAGATGTGACTGATTCACATCCAAAAACTCTTGATACTTTCAATTTTTTAAGCCAAATCCTCAATAAAAAAAGCAATACGATTGTAGAGCAGTGCATTGGTACTCAGAGCTTACAGAACGTGGTGAGATTCGCTCAGAATGAGCTGATCAAGAAAGGTTTTGTCACGACTCAAATTGTGGTGCCTGAACAGGATATGACGCAAGGGATGTTAAGGTTTGAATTGGTGCCAGGACGCATAGCTAAGATTAGACACAATGGCCCTGATATTTCAGTGCTGCAGTTAAAGACAGCACTTCCTTTTACAGAAGGAGATATTCTTAATATCCGCTCATTAGATCATGCATTAGAAAATTTAAAAAAAGTATCTGGATTAGAGGTTGATATTCAAATAGAGCCTGCTACAGAAGAGACGGCAGTAGGGCAAAGTAACATTCTGATTAGCACGCAACCTTATAAAAAACTTCATGTCAGCCTGTCTGTAGATGATTCGGGCAATAAAAGCACCGGACAATATATTGGTAACATTGGACTGACCCTGAATAATCCTGCCCGAATGAATGACAGTCTGTATCTTAATTTCAGCCATTCGCTTGATGATTTTGATCAAGACCGTAATAAAAGTTACTTTGCCAGCTATCAATTACCGTTCCAGACCTTTGACTTGAGTGCAACTTACAACTGGTATGAATACGATCAGTATGTTGCGGGTTATGAGAGTCCGATTTTATACAGTGGTGAAAGTCAGCAGGCTAATATCACCTTGTCTAAAATGTTGTTACGCGGAACCCAATATAAAACTTCCGTATATGGCAAATTTTATCAAAAGCAAAACCGCAACTATATTGAAGATATTGAAATCGGTGTTCAGCATCGACGTACAGCTGGCTGGCATGCGGGTATTCAGCATAAGCACTATATTGGCAATACCTTAGTCGATGTTGGGTTAGATTATCGAAGAGGGGTTGGCGCTTTTAATTCACTGGCTGCGCCAGAAGAAGAAATTACCGACATTTTTGGAAATCCACTTCCGGTCGAAGGTTACTCACGCGCACCACTTTGGAGCGCTGACTTGCGAATAAATTATCCTTTTAATTTATTCAGTCAGGCAGCTCAATACCGCATCAATTGGAAAGGACAATATGCGCCGAAGGTCTTGGTGCCCCAAGACCGCTTCTATATTGGTGGCCGCTATAGTGTTCGCGGTTTTGATGGGGAAATCATGTTATCTGGAGATAATGGGCATTTCCTGCAGCAAGAAATAAATATCAACACTCCCTTGAACAGCCAAGTCTATCTAGGGGTAGATCAGGGCTGGGTTGCTGGAGAACACAGTATTGCAGGGCAGTGTTATTTAGCTGGTGGAGTTACGGGAATACGTAGCTACTACCAAGGGCTATATCTGGATGCTTTTGTTGGACACGGACTGGTTGCACCACAGCGTATGAAAAAAGAGCTTATTACAGGCTTTAGTCTAAATTATTCCTTTTAAACCTTTGAATTTAAAAACTTGATTTAAAAATAGAAGTACTTTCAATGAATAAAAATCTTTATCGCATCATTTTCAGCAAACCCCGCAATATGTTCATCGCTGTAGGGGAAAATAGTAAAAGCCAAACCAAAGCTGCTGGGGAGAGTGCAAAAATAGCGATATCTCCAGGAACTCATGATAGTACAGCTTTACACCAGCATTGGGTAGTGAAAAGCTTGGTGGCCAGCATGAGTATATGGATGTCTGTAGCGCCTGTATATGCACAGATTCAGGCAGATCCGGTGGCTAATGCAGCGAACCGTCCAGTCGTGGGCGTGGGAAAGAATAGCCAAGGTCAAAATGTACCTGTAGTCAACATTCAAACCCCAGTAAATGGTGTCTCCCATAACATCTATAAACAAATGGATGTGCTGAGTAATGGTGTAGTCTTGAATAATAGCCGTACAGGTGCCGGTTCTGCCATTGTGGGAAGTGTAGGAGCAAACCCATTTTTAGCTAAAGGTGAAGCACGGCTTATTTTAAATGAAATCAATTCAACTGCAGCAACCCGTTTTGAAGGAAATCTTGAGGTTGCCGGTCAACGTGCAGATGTCGTTATAGCTAACCCAGCTGGTATTAATATTAAAGGTGGCGGTTTCATTAATGCCAATAAGGCCATTTTTACCACAGGCAAGGCACAGCTAAATGCGGATGGAAGCCTAAAGCAATTTGTTGTAGACCAGGGTAAGGTGACGGTTACAGCCAACACAGGTTCAACTTTAGGTTTAGGTGGGAACAACAATAATGTTGATTATGTAGATATTTATGCACGTGCGTTAGACTTGAATGCACAACTGCATGCTAATCAAGATATTAATGTCATTACAGGTGCAAATACCATCTCAGCCGATCTTGAGAGCATTGACAGTAAAACTTCAACAGTTGCAGCACCTGCATTGGCAGTAGATATTAAAAGTTTGGGCGGGATGTATGCCAATAACATTTTTCTGATGGGGAATGAAAAGGGCTTAGGTGTCACGAATGCAGGTACAGTCCAAGCTGTAAATAATATAGTGGTGACCAATACTGGTAAAATTGTGCATAGTGGGACAATCTCAACCACAGATAAAAAGAATGGTTTGGTCAGCGTTGCCGGAACAGGAGCTGCTGCGGATATTGCTATAAGTGGTTCAGTGAATAGCTATGGCCTGATCAATATTGATTCTGATAATGACGTAAATCTGAATGCAAAAGATATTACGCTAAATTATGATGCCACAACTCTGAACTCAGCAGCATTGATTATTGGAGCTCAAGGTAATCTAAACTTAGCCACCGGGACCAAAATTAATAACCTCAGTACAAATGGGGACTTATATGTCGATGCTAAAGGGATCAGTCTGGCAGCAAATTCAGAGTTACGTAGTAACCGTGGTTCTGCCAATATTAATGCCAATGAAAGTTTGGTGAGTAACAGCACAGCAAGACTGATCGCTGCGAAAGATTTAAATTTGACTGCCAACAAAGATCTGAAACTAATAGGAAATACCCTACAGGCCACGAGTGGTTCAATCAATGTCCAGTCAGCTGAAGAGGCACATTTGCTCCAAGTAGATGGTGGAACACTCTATGCCGGCAAAGACTTAAATATCTATAGCTCAGGTGATGTCAGTCTTAAAAACTTAAGCTTTAACCTAGTCAATAATGCTACACGTTTAAAAGATATCAATATCTACAGTGGCAAAAATCTGACTTGGGATAATAAAGCGAAACCCTTAGCTAAGATTTCAGGAAAACTACAACTTGAAGCCAAGCAAGGACTAGAGCTTGCGGGTACGGCGCTCCATGCAGCCAATGGTATTGTCACCCAGTCTGATACTCTAAACTTGAACACGACAGTAAAGTCAGATCAGGGCATTGACTTAACGACACATAATGCCATGTCTTTAGCACAAGGCACATCGTTAACTGCAGTCAAAGATGTCAATTTAGCCTCATTACAGGGCAGTATTCAGGCACAAAGTCTGAAAGTTAACTCCACTGCAGGCCATGCATCGATCATCGCCCATGAAAATGTAAACTTGAATTCGGTCCAAACCACTGTGCCCGCGCCCCAGGCCGATCGTGATGAACAGATTACAGATAAGACCGTGATTAACGCAGCTCAAGGAATTGTAATTGCCAGTGCAGAAAAAGGTACAGTCAGTGTTAATTCCGCAGATTTAACTACAGTCAAAGGTGATTTAAAAATCCTTGGACAAAATGGTGTAAATCTAGATTCCAATATTGATGTGGTTGTTGGTGGTGGAGATAATGGATATGACACTACTCTTAGCAATCAGCTCGAAGGCCAGTCTGTATCAGTCGGAACTAAAAAGGGTAATATTGATATTAAGAATACTGTGTTGACCTCAACTGTAAACCAGCTACATCTAAACAGTGAAGCAGGCATGCTCAGTGTTGCAGACAGTAAGCTGCAGTCTAAGGGGAATACTGGAATTTACGCCAAGGATATTTTGGCTCTTAAAAATATCACAGCGAACTCAGATCAACATTTAGCAGTCAATTCAAAACGAACCCTATATCTGAATGCAGATTATACGCCGACCGCTACTGTGTGGCATCCATCAGCTAAAACCAACTTAACAGCAAAGGGTGTTTTGTCCCTTACTGCAACGGGCAATCAGGTGATGCAGAATGCCCAATTGACAGGTGGTGCTATTTTATTAGAGACCACAAATTTATTTATGAAGCCAGGTCTGGTCTTCAATGCCACGGGAAGTGATCTATTAAAAAATGATAGTAAACTCAGTAGTTTAAATGGTGATTTAAGTATTCAAACTACCGGAACTACTGGTTTAACAATTGACCCAAAGATAATAAATTTATCTGCAATTGGTGATATTGAACTTATTGCAAAGAATGGTCATTTAAAATTGGCTGGTTATGGTGGTATGAAAGGTAATGGTTCAGAGCAAATTGTAAACTTAGTAACAAGTAATGGTGGGATTAATTTAATTGGTAAATCTATACAGTTAGATGGAAGTAATTTAAATGCTAAAGGCGCTATAAATTTAGTAGCCACTAATGGGGATATTGTTGTTGATGGTATAAAAAATAAACATGTTAATGCACCTCATACTTTAAATTATCAGATGCTTTCGAATGAAAAGAAAAATAATGATCAATTTATCGCAGCAGCTAAAGCATTGTTAGTTTCGCAATATCCTACTGATCAAATTTTATTAGCAATACTTGGACCCCAATATGTTCTTAATGAGATTGCGATTGCTGAAGAAAGAGGTAAAGCAATTCAGTCAGATATGAATTTCTATTTGTCTAATATAAATGGTTTTGAGCATAAAAAAGCTAATGTTGTAAGTAACACAGGAAATATCGAAATTAATGCAAAGCAGGGAATTTTATTAAGAGCAACAGATGTTACTAGTCCAGAAAAAATCTTAATAGAGTCTCAAGGTACTTTACAAAAAACTAAAACCTCTAAAGAACTTACTGAGCAACTGGATGCAGGTATATTAATAGATGGAGTAGTTGATAGTTTTGATTTTGGTGTTGATACAGGTGCTAATTATCAAGTTAGAGAGAATTTTGTTGCGAATCAAATTAGGGGCTCAAATGGAGTAACAATAAATTCATTAGGTGAAAACTTAACAGATAATTTAGTTATTCAAGGTGCTGATATTATTTCGTGGTATGGAGATGTTGATTTACAAAGTGGAAAAGATATTCAATTATTAACTGGTCAAGATCAAAGTTATGATAAATCAACGCAAACAACGACTAAAAAAACTTGGTACGGAAAGAAAAAAACTACACAAACTATTTATCAAGCTCAAAACTATTCTTCAATTCCTGTAAATTTACAAGGTAAAAATATTTTATTAAAAAGCAAAGGAGATACGGTTTTATATTCTACAAATATGGATGCATATGGCGATATTGATATTAAAGCTAAAAATATAAAACTACTTGTAACTGATGAAATAAAAAGAAAAGAGACTACTTCAAGAAAAAAATCTTCATTTTGGGGATTTAAATATAATGATTCGACCTCAAATTCATCATATAAAGAAATTACACAATTACCTGTTAAAGCAAAAGCTGATTATATAAGTACTAAAGCAGCATTTGATACTCTTCTACAAGGTTCAGAATTTAACTATCTATCTGGCGCTTCAATAACTGCAGGAGGAACAATTACATTAACTTCGGCAACTACACTCATTGAAAATACTCTTCATAAAGAAAAAAATTCAGTTGTTTGGCAATCTATGCAGGATACAGGCTCAATTACTGAAACAGCAAAACTGCCAAGTTTTAATGGACCAGTTGTACCAAAGTTTGAAGCGAAAGGCGGACTAACAGTACAAGTGCCTGTTGTTTCTGGCCAAAACAATGATGTTCGTGCTGAGGTGATTAAGCTTTCTAATCAGCCTGGTAATGAATATTTGAAAGGGCTTATTGCTCGAAAAGATGTCAATTGGGAAGCGGTTAAACTTGCTCAAGAGAATTGGAATTATAAGCAGCAAGGTTTGACAGGCGCTGGCGCCGCAATCATTGCAATTGTTGTGGTAGCAGCGACTGCAGGCGCTGGAGCTACAGCAGTAGGGGCATTAGGGGGAACAGCATCTACTTTGGGGGGATCTGCAGTTGCAATGAGTCAGGCAGCAATTACAACTTTAGCAACACAAGCGAGTGTAAGCCTGATTAATAATGGTGGAGATATTGCTAAGACTTTAAATGAGCTGGGCAGTAAAGAGTCGGTAAGAGGTTTAGCTACAAGTATTGTAACAGCAGGTTTGTTGAGTCAAGTAAGTACAGCTTTAAATCTTAAGCCTGATAGTACTTATTTTCCTGATCGTTTAATGAATAACTTTGCGACTTCTGTCGGCTCTACTTTAGTACAAACTGCTATCAAAGGGGGAAATCTCGAAGACAATTTACAGGCTGCTTTATTAGCCGGGTTAGCAGGGGCATTACAGGGAGAACTAGCAAGTCAAATTGGTACAAGTCTAGATAAAGTTGATCCTAGTGCCTTTGAATACACAATTCATAAAATTGCTCATGCTGCAGTAGGTTGTGCGGCAGCAGCTGCAACAAAAGCAAGTTGTGAGGCTGGGGCAATCGGGGCGGGTGTAGGTGAAATCGTCGCAGGATTAATGCCTGATCCTGCTAATGGCATTGAATATACGGACAATGAAAAACTCAAAATTCGAAATATAGGTAAATTGGTTTCAGGTACTGTTGCTGCATATGCAGGATATGATGTAAATACAGCTGCAAATAGCGCTGATACTGCGATTCAAAATAATTCTTTAGTTAAATTAGCGACTGCGACGGGTAAAGTTTTAGTTAAAACATTGGATGAATTTAACGCTGCAAAAAAGAAAGGTCTACAGTATACAAAAAGTGATCTTGTAAAATCTCTAAAAGAACAAAGTGCAGATGAACTAATAGGCATTGCCGATGATTTATTGACAGTATTTGGTAGAAGCACTTCTCCATTTGATCGCGCTTTAGCGGCAATAGATTTAATTGTTGGAACTGACTTAAAACCGGGTAAAGGAGATTCACTTAACCTTGCAAAGAATGAGCTTGATAAATTAAAAACAGATCGTTCCTATGTCCAAACAGTTTACCAAAATAAAGTTGATGTAATTACACGCAATAGATTGAATGGAAGGGAGTTTGAAGTAAGTGCTGCAAGCAAGTTAGGAATACAAAGAAATAGTAACCGAGAAATGATTACGGTTAGAACAGAAAGAGATGGACAGATCAATATCATTCCAGATGCATTTGGTAATGGGGGTACATTAGTTGAATTCAAAAATTTAAAGTACATCACTGATACAAAGCAATTTAGAGGGTATGCTGCGACTAAAAAGCCAGTAACATTAGTTATTAATCCAGATACTAAATACTCCAGTACTATTGAGCAAACAATCAGAGAATCTAAAGGGGCTATCTATACATTTGATCAAAAGACGCAAGCTCTTAAATTATTAAAAGATTTCAGTTAAATTTAGGAACATCATCAATATGAAAATTAGTACTGCGATTCGTACAAATATTTATACTCATCAAAACTTAGCTAATCCCGAAAGTTTCTTTCGGCGTATAAAGTTTAGATGCGAACATTACCCTGAATTAGTTCCTGAAAAATGCGGGTTTGGAGAGCCATTTAAAATTAAATTTTCTCAAGACTTAATTGAAACATTAATTCCTGATGATCGTGGCGGACAGGCTAGTAGTCTATACTGGTCTAGAGCTAAGAAAACAAAGGCTTGGGGGGCTTTTAGTGTTCCTATACATAATAATATGCATGCTATGGAGGTAATTCATAGTGAGTTAGAACAAACTGATCAAAATAAGCTAGTTGAATACGTAAAAAAAGTTTGTACGAAATTTAATGCTGATCTAACTATTATTGATATAGAGGTTAATGATAGTTGGAGTCTTGCTAACCCACATATTGGAGGAGTTGAGCCAACGACAGATCAATTGCGTAATTGGTTACCTGATATGTATTGGGGAGTAGTATTTGGTAAGCCATATATTGATTTGTGGGGAGATAAATTATTAAATGTACCTGCCTTTAAAGTTGAAAAATTATCAGATGAATTAATTTTTATACAATTAACAGAAAATATTAGTGACGTTGTAGAAAAATCTGAAGAAACTCGAATTAAGCGTGAAGAAGTTAAGAGTTTTTTAAACAACTATGTGTTTTATACACCCGAAAAAGGATATAGACCTGGGAATACTTTATGGTTTTTTTCAGGAAGATCAGAAAATAATCTAATTCGTATTCCAAAAGTAGAACATAGCCCTAAAGTTTTTAATATACCGCATTTTACATTTGAAGATTCAGAGCAATATATTGTGAGTGATACTATTCAAAATGATTCTAAAAAATTAAATCAACTCAGACTCATTAATACGGATATGTGGAAATTGGCTTTATCGCAAAAATGGCTTGTACAAGCTTATCCTGAAGAAAAAGCGGATTTATCAACTGGCACAGTTAAAGAAATTAGATTTTTTTATCAGCCAGAGTATTATGATTCACCTATTGAAAAAGAGTTGTTTATTGGTGCATGGGATCGACCTGAACAAGAAAAGACAAGCCGTCATGAATATACTGAATCTATTATTCACGCATTGATTAAGAGTTATCCACCAGCGGTATCTAAATGGTTTACAGTAAAAAGTAAGATTGAACATTTTAAAGAGTACTCAGAGCTCTATTTAGATCAAATAGACCAACAGGAGTTCAGTTTATTTCGTATAGCAATTAAAGTAATTATTTTTGATAGTTACTTTGTTAAGCTAACTTTTATGGATTATTGTTGTAACGATCTGAGTGAATCTAAACAGTACTCTGATCCAGTTTTCAGCTCATTTCAGGCTAAATAATAATTAACTATTATTTAAAAATTAATGAATTTATGCAGCCTGTAAATTGTTTTGTGAAACTGTCATTACAAATATAAAAAAAATTTATGAGCATATTCGTGCTTCTACTATTTAATGATGAAGCACGATTTTTACAATATTTATTTTTACGTAACACAAAACTCAGCCCAGTCCGCCATCAATCCTTTACGTTTTTCTAGATAAGCCCCACGTAAATATGCAGCTTCAACTTCATCTGGCAGCTTATGTGCAAGTACATGCTCACAAACCTCACGTGGATAATCTGTTTTGTCAGCTGACCAATCACGAAAGGTTGAACGGAAACCGTGGGTCGTAATCACTCGATTTTGCTTTGGATCAATATAGCCTAAGCCATTTTCTTTAAGCTTTTGTTCATGCATACGTTTGATCAGAGTTGTCAATGACATGTCAGAAAGCATACCGCCACGTGGAGCAGGGAAAATGAAATTTTGTTGCTGCGTATATGGTCTAATTAACTCTAGCAAAGCAATTGCTTCTTGAGATAAAGGTACGCGATGCTCTTTATCTGCTTTCATCCGTTCTTTCGGAATGATCCAAACCTTATGTTTAAAATCGATTTCCTGCCACGTTGCACCAAAAATCTCTCCAGACCGACAAGCCGTTAAAATCGTAAATTCCAGAGCCTTAGGTGAAATACCTTTTTTCTGCCTCAAGTGCTGAATAAACTCAGCTACCTGTTCATAAGGTAAGGATGGGTGGGGGCGTGATTCCTGTTTTATGTTACCCAATATAGGTTCAAGATTACCTTTCCATTCAGCTGGGTTATCCCCAACAAGATATCCCATAGCCTTAGCATAATCAAAAATAGTTTCTATACGACCACGAATACGTTTAGCTGTTTCGTTCTTTTCAATCCAGATAGGTCTAAGAACTTCGGCAATATCAACTTTTGTAATTGTGCTAATTGAACGATTGCCTAAAGCTGGATAGATATAGGATTCTAATGTAGATGTCCATTGCCCAATATGCTTTTCATTTTTCAGTTCACGGGTTTTATTGGCAATAACGACTTTTGCACACTCAAGGAATGTTTTGTCACGAAGTTTCTGAACATACAGCTTTTCTAGTTGTTCTTGTTTATGAGCAATTGGATCAATGCCACTTCGTATTTGTAATCGTAATTCAGTGGCTTTGGCACGGGCTTCAGCTAAAGAAACTTCAGGGTAGGGGCCGATACCAATATCACGACGATGAGGTTTCAACTTTCCATCTTTATCCAGACGTTTCCCCACAACAGCACGCAAAATCCAGACACGGGAATTACCCTCGACATTTAGACATAAGCCATCAACACCCCCTACAGAATGTCGACCAGTCGTTTTAATTTTTGCTACACTCAGAGCAGATAACTCTTTAGATTTCTTTGGCATATTATATTTTACCCCACAACCTACCCCTCATAAAATACTGGAAATAGTAGGATTGGGCAAGATGGCTTTGGATAATTAAAATATTAAATAATTGAAAAATATATGTTTATAATGTTATTTGGGATTGTTTAGGACTACTGTTAGACGGACACCGCTTCCGCCAAATTCAAAAAGCCCTGACATTGTCAGGGCTTTTTTTATTGCGCTCCGTTTTATTTTTATATTCTTTATATGGAGCTGATTTATTTTAAAGAGGAGAGCTAAGCATATTTTATAGGTATTATATAAATACCTTTAAGATATATTATTTTGCTTCGAATATCTAAAAATAAAAATCCATAAAATATGAAAAATGAATATTTATATAGATTGCTTTTCTATAAAATAATCATTGATAATCTTTCACCTGTCGCAATGTATATGCGACAGATGAAGATTAAAATCAATTATTTAAATTTTATAGGTTGACAGGGCTTTGTTGCACAAACCTATCTGTAAAGGGTTTTTCAGCGATATAATTTTCAAATGAAGAAGCCTGCACACAAAATCTACCGCACAACCAATTGGCCCGCATATAACCGAGCACTCATGAGTCGCG
>NZ_VPBF01000040.1:0-25592 GCF_013418865.1 Acinetobacter sp. YH12117 | reverse complement strand
AATAATTCAAGTGAATTTGTTTGAAAGAAGAACTTTAAAAGCTTTATTTTCACCCGATAAAATACCCATAAAACAAGAGGAAGCTCAAATGAGCTTCCTCTTGTGAAAAATTGTGGGACAGCAATGGACCAAAGGTAACTATTTTCTTACCATTTCTTTATTTTCTGCTGATCAACATCGATTAACATCAGAGATATATCTGTTCTGACTGAAGGATCTGAGAATCTCATGAAGCTGCGCTTTGGACTTATTTCGCTTATGACGGCCGCCCTATTACAGACCAGTGCCATGGCATCGGTCGACTATAATATTGCCAAAGGGTTAGCGCCGGCATCTGCCGATCAGTCGATTTCGGTCTTGCAGTCCTTTCGTGGCGATTTCCGGATTTTAGGTTCAAAAACCTATACCGATGATGAGCAGGCCAAGTTTTCTCCGATTGATTATGCCGTGAGCTGGGGCCTGTTTGCAGAGCCGGAAATTGCCCGGCATATTACGGTAAATCAGTACGACCGCTATTTAAACTGGAAAATGGATCGTTTACCGGTGCCGGCAGAGCAGGCCATGCAGATGGTCTCCAATATGCACATCATTCCGGCCAATCCAAACATTGCCAAACAGATTAAACAGGTCAAACGTGGTGATCTGGTGCGTTTAAGCGGGGAACTGGTGGAAGTTAAAGACAAAGATATGGTCTGGACGTCGTCACTCACTCCGACCGATACCGGCGATGGTGCCTGTGAAGTGTTCCGGGTCAGTTCAATCCAGTGGATTGAAAAAGTAAAACGCAGTTAATGTGGCCTGACTGGTAAAATGTAGCGCCAGGGGAATGTCGATGAATCATAGGTGGATGAATCATAGCAAGACGCTCATTCTCTGTAGCTGGCTGGGGCTGTTGACCCTCAGCGGTTGTGGCAGTGTCAGTACCCCGGTCGATGGTACTCATGTTTATCATGCCGATCAGCAATGTCCGGCACTGTTAAATTTAAAGATCGGGGAAACTCTGGAATTGCGTCTGGCAGAAAATCCAGCCACCGGCTATCTCTGGTCGGTGATGCAACATCCGTCCATCTTTAAGCTGGAAACCTTGTATCTACAGGCGGATGCAGAAAATACTCAGCATGACTCCGCGCAGTTAAATGCGGCTGGAGAAAAAACTTTCCGTTTTCGTGCGGTTCAGGTCGGTGAAGGACTGATTCATTTAAAACAGGCCAGGGCGGGAGAACCGCTTCCCTTGGCAGAATGGAAATGCCGGGTGCGCGTGGCTTAAGACCTGAACATCAGACATAAAAAAACCTCTGTTTTAGAGGTTTTTCGTTTTAAAGGCTTATTTGGCCGTCAGCGCTTCGCCTGCAAACTGTACACCAGCCCAACCTTGCTGCATAAACTGGCGGATATTCTGATGATCGGTGGCTTCAGGCGTGGCCAGTACCGCCGCATAGTGTTCAGCAAACAGGCTTAAGGTTTGCGCGTGGTCTAAGCCATTTAATTTGGCAAAACTCAGCACTTTGGCGCTGCCCTGGTTTTCAGTGGCCGCATTGTGTTGCTGGCCATTGCTAAACGCAGTTGGCGTGTGGGTATAACGTGCATCAATATAGGCAATCACATCGGCAAAGTTCGCTTTGCCTGCATGCAGCTGGGCCAATAAATCTTGAGCCATCATGTTCTCAGTCCATAGAAAAAATTGGTAAAAGCCCTGCGACAATAGCATGTTTTTTCGCAGGGGTTTAGCTTATTTCGGCCTCAATTTTTGCACCCAGCAGATGAAAAAATCTGCTCTTTGGCCCAACTTGTGGATAAAATGGCAGTTATACACATGGGAATCAACACGACATGAATTGGCTTTGGGTGGCATTGGGTGGAGCAATCGGGGCAAGTCTACGCTATGGCCTGAGTCTGTGGCTATTTAAGCCCGGTGTGTTATTTCCCTGGCCGACCTGGTCGGTGAATCTGCTCGGCTGTTTTGCTGCCGGAATATTCTTTGCCTTCAGCCAAAAGTTCCCGGTACTACAACAGGAGCTTCGACTGTTTCTAATGGTGGGTATTTTAGGCGGCTTTACCACCTTTTCCAGTTTTGGGCTGGAAACCTTTCAATTGCTGAAACAGGGACACACCAGCGTGGCGTTAATGTATGTGATCTCAAGTGTGATTTTGGGTGTGCTCTGTCTGGCGGTGGGTTTTTATCTGTTTCAGGTGCTATTAAATACGAAATAAAAAACAGGAAAATCAACTGCATAAAATAAAAAAATGAAGCCTAGCTGGAGATAAAGGTCTAGACTTCATAAAGGATGTGTATGCCAATTTTTTTCTACTGCGCGGCTTAGTCCTTGCTGCGTTTAAAACGGGCAAAGCGTTTATTGAAGCTGGCGACACGGCCTTCATTGCTGGCCTGACGTTGCTCACCGGTATAAAACGGATGCGAAGCACTGGAAATATCTAAAGTCATATAGGGATAGATTTTGCCCTGATATTCCTTGGTCTGCTGCGGCTTCAGGGTGCTGCCAATAATAAAATAGGCATCGGCATTGGTGTCGTGAAACAGCACTTCCTGATATTCGGGATGGATCTCTGGACGCATAACAATTCCTCATGTTTGCTGAATATTGTAATGTTATAACGTAACAAATAAAAAGTAAAGTCAGCCCGAATGGGTCATTCGGGCTCAGCGTGGTTTTTAATATATGGTTTAAGCGTGTGGTGGAACCAGTTCTTCAAACAGATCATTTAAATTGTCATGCACTTTTAAATGAATCAGATTCCAGTAATGACCCGATACCGTACGGTTGACCATTAAGGTATCGGGTGATGGCTTGAATACATCCCAATATTTTAACGAGGGTTTCATCAGTTCCATACCATCATGATGGGCCGAGTTTTCGGCAAAATCATAATCGGTGGTCAAAGGGCGCATCAGCACTTCCAGCCAGGCCTGATACAGTTCTGGCGGGAATTTTCCTTGCTCGGACAGGGAGTGCAGGGCAGTCAGTTCCTGTTCCATTAAGGCAATATTCTGGGCACGGCCGGCCTGAATCAGCGCTTTAAAATGCTGCACAATGTCATTGGACAAGGTCTTCACACCGCCGTAATCATAAATAATCACGCTGCCATCTTCACGGAAGGCAAAGTTACCCGGATGCGGGTCACAGTGGAAACGCTTGAGATAGAAAATTTCCTGACCAATAGCGCGAAACAGCCGGCGTCCCAGTTCATTCCGGGTCGCCAGTGGCCACTGGCTGGCGGTTTCAATACTGTCACCCTGTTCCAGACTTAACGTTAAAATATGCCGGGTCGAATAGTCCTTAAAGACCTGCGGAATAATAATTTTACTGTCCAGCGCCTGATGGAAGGTACGCGCCACTTCCAGGTTTTGTGCTTCAATCTGGTAGTTCAGCTCATTGTCCAGACTGTCCTGAATTTCCTGGAACAGTTTGTCCTGCAATTTGCGGTCAATTTTTAACACACCCATTAAACGCAAGGCCAGACGCACCTGTTTCAGGTCACTTTCACAAGCTTCATCGACACCCGGATACTGGATTTTCACTACCACCTGTTCACCCGTCGGCAAAATTGCCTTATGTACCTGGCCAATGGACGCGGCGGCAAATGGGGTTTCATCAAAATGCTGGAAAATCTGCGCGAGGGGCTTGCCCAGTTCTTTTTCGATTTGTGCCTGAATTTCGGCAAAAGGCATCGGCGGTGCCTGACGTTGTAATTTGCTGATGGCCCGCGCCACTTCTGGTGGGAAAATATCTTTATATTGCGAGGCAATTTGCCCCACTTTCATGACCGCGCCTTTCATTTCTCCCAAGGTATCGGCAATCTGGATGCCAATATCCTGAAACAGTTTGCTGCGTGCGGCATTTTTCTGCTCATCATCGGCAGAAAAGTTTTTAATTGAATTGGAAACAGTTTTGGTGGCGATACTGGCGGTCATACTGGCCAGTTTCATAAAGCGACGACCCGGTGTACTAGCCGTTTTTGCCATGCGAGGTTCCTTAAGATCATCTTGACTATCTGCCTTGAGCATACCGGCAGTTGGGTGAAAAGCCTACTTTAAATTGTTAATAAGCAAATTCACTAAATATTGCACATCAAAAAGCCGGCGGTAATAGCCGGCTAAAGATGATGAGAGGCGAATCGCTTAGCTGCTTTGACTCAGGCGCTGGTTGTTCATATACAACCGGATCAATAACAGTACACAGGCCACGCTCAAGCCGACAATCAGGCCGACCCAGACCCCGGCGGCGCCCATGCTGCCAAAGCGGGAAAAATACACCCCGACCGGAAAGGCAATGACCCAGTAGGCCAGCATGGTAATCCACATCGGGCCTTTGGTGTCCTGCATACCGCGTAAACAGCCGGCTGCACTGATTTGCCAGGCATCCATCAGCTGATAGGCAATTGCAAACAGCAGCAGATACATTGCCACCTGTGCCACATCGACATCCGAGGTATAAATTGAAATAATTTCCGGACGGAACAGCCACATAAAACTCATGGTCATAAAGGCCAGCAGGGTTGCGGTAATCAGCCCCAAATACTGCACGCGGCGCATGGCAGCCCAGTTTTTTTCACCATAATAGGTGCCAATGCGGATGGTCAGTGCAATGGCTAGAGACATCGGAATCATAAACAGCTGCGAGGTCACCGACATGGCAATCTGGTGTGCTGCTACCAGTGTTTCTCCTAAGGGGCTAATCACGATGGCTGCGGTACTGAAAATACTGACTTCAAAGAAAATTGCCAAACCAATCGGCAGGCCGAGCATTAAAATCCGTTTCATCCAGTAACGGTCGATGGGTTCCCAGCGGGTGAAAATCTGGGTGCTTTGGTAGGCGCTGCTTTTGGAAATGTACAGCGCCAGGGTAATAAACATCAGCCACTGTAAAATGGCCGTGGCAAAGCCGCAGCCGGCACTGCCCAGTTCAGGCAGCGGCCCTAAACCATACATAAAGATCAGGTTCAGTGGCACCAGTACCACCAGCGCTAGCAGACTGATAACCGTCACCGGACGCGGATAACCCAGCGCTTCAGAATAGCCACGTAGCGCAGCATACATGGTCACCGCCGGCATACCAAACCCAATGGCATGCAGAAACAGTCCGGCTTTGGGTTGCAGGCTTTCTGGTACTCCAAGCAGCGGCAATAACAGCGGTGCCAGCTGTAAAATCAGGCAGGCAATCCAGCCCAAAATAAACGCCACCCATAACGATTGCCGGGCAATGGTGGCAATTTTTTCCGGTGTACGCGCACCATTGGCCTCGGCCACCAGCGGCGTGGTGGCAATCATGATGCCGCTAAACAGCAGCATCACCGGAAGCCACAGCCCCACACCGACTGCAATTGCGGCTAAATCGGTCGGTGAAAACTGACCGGCCATAATGGTATCAATTAGCCCCAGACCGGCCTGGGCAAATTGCGTCACCAGAATCGGAATCATTAAACGGAACAGTTGTTTTAATTCAAAACGTGTGCTGCCAAGCGTAGCCACAGTTATTACCCATATTCATCATGTGCTTAGAACAGAGCGATTAGCGTTGTAAAGTGAGAAGCACACCTATAAAAATCACCACGCCACCCAGAAGACGTTGCCAGTTGATGGGTGCTTTTTCTGTGCCCAGGACACCAAAATGATCGACCAGCATCGACATGGCAATCTGGCCAAACAGGATTAAACCGGTCAGGGTGAGATAGCCGAGTTTCGGTGCTGCATAAATACTTAAACTGATGGCATAGACCCCTAACACGCCGCCCAGCCACATATACCAGGGCAAATGGACGATCTCGTGCAGATTGGGTTTGGGAACCTGTTGAAAAAACACCAAAATAGCCAGCACTATTGTACCAACCAAAAACGAGAAAAGGGCAGCCTGCAAAGGAGAATATAAATATTCGCGTAGCTGGGTATTGATGGCGGTTTGCAGGGTCATGGCAATCCCGATCCCCATGGCCAGCGGCATTAAAAGCAGTAATTGCGAAGATATTTTCATCATTCTAACACGCTAATTCTTCTGTAATTTTTTCTAGTGTAGCGGTATTCGCTGTGAGATTTTATCGGTGTCCTGATGCAGTCATGTTAAAATATGCATCTTCCTTTGCTGTTTTTGAGCTTGTTCCTTGGCTGAATTGAATCCTGCGTCTGTTCCCTTGTCCCTTTATATTCACATGCCGTGGTGCGTGCGCAAGTGTCCGTATTGTGACTTTAACTCGCATGCAGTTCCTGATGGTGAATTGTCTTTGGATTTAGAGCAGGAATATTTACGTGCTTTGGTTGAAGACTTTAAAACTGAAGTCGATTTTGCTCAAGGTCGTGAAATTCACAGTGTATTCATTGGCGGTGGGACGCCATCGCTGATTTCAGCAGTCGGTTATCAATGGCTGTTTACACAGCTTAAAGCGCTGTTGCCGTTTCAAGACGATTGCGAAATTACCTTAGAGGCCAATCCGGGCACCATTGAACATGATCCTTTTGCCGGTTATCTGGCAGCGGGAATTAACCGCCTGTCAATTGGGGTACAAAGTTTTAATAGCGATCATCTAAAAAAACTGGGCCGGATTCATAGCCAGAGCGATGCGCTTTCAGCGATTCACTTGGCGCGTGAGGCCGGCTTTCAGCGCATTAATGTCGATTTGATGCATGGTTTGCCGGAGCAGACTTTGGAACAGGCTTTAAATGATTTAAAGCTGGCGGTTGGGCAGGGCGCGACCCATATTTCCTGGTATCAGCTGACCATTGAACCGAATACCGTATTTTTCCGCACCCAGCCGGTTTTACCGGTCGATGAAGTGCTGGAAGCGATTCAGGAACAGGGTGAGGCCTATTTAAAGGCCAATGGTTTTATTAATTATGAAGTGTCGGCATGGCGGAAGGAGCGACCTTCGGCACATAACTTAAATTATTGGCAGTTTGGTGATTATTTAGCGATTGGGGCAGGAGCGCATGGCAAAGTAACGCGACCTGATGGCGTATATCGTTATCAAAAAACCCGTCAGCCGAAAGACTATTTAGCCAAAGTACCTGCCGAGCATTTGCAGTTTAAACGCATCGAAGCTGAAGACATGCCGTTTGAATTTATGATGAATGCACTACGTTTAAATAAAGGTGTGGATGCTCATCTTTATACAGCACGTACAGGTTTGGCATTAGATACGGTTTTGCCTGTGGTAAATTCCTTACGCCAACGTCATTTGATGGTGGCAGATGAAACTCACTTGTCGTGTACGCCGCAAGGGCATATGTTCTTGAACTCAATATTAGAAGAGTTTTTATAAGACGATAAAGCCCAATATATATTGGGCTTTATCTGTTTTTAAGTAGTGCTTAAGGCAAATTGACACCTGTTAATGAGCCAATCATGCTATTTGGATCATTGCTAAAAATATAGCCATCGCCTGTGTACAGCCAACCAATTTTACCTTGTTCATTTAAACGACGTAGTAAATTTGGACTGCCATTGTTTAAACGCAAAGCATTTTCTGCAAAGACTTTATATTCTGTAGTAGTCGATTTACTGCTGTCTTTTTCAAATAAAAGCGCTTCTGTTTCGGTTGGTTTGACATAAAAAGTGCTAGAAACTAAACGATAACCTGCTTTCAATTGATTTTGAATGATTGTATTGATTTCTGCAGTATTTGGTTCTGTTACTGAGTTCATTGGCTTTTTGACATATACATAGCTATAGGTACCGTTATGTGTGCTGCTATTGGCACAGGTTGCTATATCAACGCTATTGGTATTCGCTAAGGTGGTTTGTGCACCAACAAAAACATTCGAATCCCATAAAATCAATTTACAGCCTTTTGCCCCGAGTTCATTAAAGCCAGCAATCATATCTTGGACTGTGGCAGCAGGATAAAAGTGTTTGTAATCTAAAGTATAGCTGTCTGATGCAGAGGTTTTTTTCACAAAATAATGGGTGAAATTCAGTGATGAACCTGCACGATGTGATGAAAATGGTAGATAGCCATTGGCCGCTTGCGCTTTCGCTTCATCAAACCAACGTGCATAGCGAATATCAAGGCTATTTAAATTCAAATTTTTACTGGTATAGGCATAGCGCTGCTGTTGCTTGCTATTGGTTAAATATAAGTTTTCAGGGCTGCCTGAAGACGTCGTTTTAATATTACGGTGCAGCAATGCATAACCTTGCTGACCTAAGGTGTTGAGTTGCGCTAAATATTCTGTTGCTTGACTTACGGGATCTAAAGACGCAGCTAATTGATAACTGCCCGTTGCCAATACTGTTTTTGGAGCGAGCGTACTAAAAGCCGGTGAACTTTTAGTTAAACAACTTGCATTTTTAATAGGGTCTGCAATTGCATTGATTTGTTTTTCAATTTCTGTGCGATCTTGAGAGGTAATGATGCAGACTGCATTGCTGTTTTTATAAGTTAATGCCACTTTTAGCGCAGGCGCGTTGGCATTCGAAAGTGCAGACCTATAATCTGCTAAATGATAAATCACAGCACCTACTTGTTGCTTAGGTTGAATATTACTCACCATAGCAAACTGATCTGTTAAGGTTCGATTATCAATTAGAGAGCTAGCACAATTTCCAGCTTCTGTTGCTTTAACACTTTCTGTGGTGATATCTAAAGCTGTTGCTGCTGTTTTAGAAACCACGGCTTTACTGTATGGACAACCTGTCGGCATACCAAATAACCAAGAACCTTGAAATTGATCTGCAACATCTGCGACTGGTGTCGGTGTCGGTGTCGGTGTTGGTGTTGGTGTTGGTGTTGGTGTTGGTGTTGGTGTTGGTGTTGGTGTTGGTGTTGGTGTCGGTGTCGGTGTCGGTGTCGGTGTCGGTGTCGGTGTCGGTGTCGGTGTCGGTGTTGGTGTCGGTGTCGGTGTTGGTGTCGGCGTGTTGGATGAGCTATCAGAACCACCACAGCCAGCCAGTACCAAGCTGCCCATACTGATCGCTAGAATATGCAGTGAAAGCATTTTATATTTCATGATTATTACCTGTTATTTTTAGAGTTTTCACCGCAGAGCTTAGCGATTTTTTCAATATAGAGATGAGCTGAGAATGTAAGCGATTTTATAAGTGTAAAGGGGAGTTAAGATTGGTTGTGATTTCAATCACGTTTTTAAATGGTGCTTAAAGATCAAAATGAGCGTGATTTTTAGGCCAAGTCACTTTTGTATTCAAATTTAATAGTTGTTAAAAGAAATATTTTTCTTTAATTCAAGCACATTTTTGGTGCTTGAAATTAGTACACAATGCACATTTTAGAAAAAACAGTAGGATTACAAAATCACAAAATAAAAAAGAGCGCCGAGGCGCTCTTTTTTACTTGCTTTGATCATTAGTAATCGAAGCTGAAATGTTCAGGTGCTAATGCTGTCATGGTTTTAGATGGATTGACCATCGCTTCGGCATGACCTTGGGTACGTGGCAATAAGCGTTCAAAGTAGAAATCTGCCACTTTGATTTTCGCTTTGTAGAACTCTGGGGTTTCTGCGCCATCATTCGATGCCAGTTTGGCCGATGCAACGGCCGCCTGCTGTGCCCAGAAGTAAGCCATCATCACATAACCCGAGAACATCAGGAAGTCGACAGAGGCACTTGAGACGATGTCGCGGTCTTTACGTGCTGCCAGCATGATGCGTACCGTCAGGGCATTCCACTGCGCGCATAGCTTGGTTAAGTCCCAGGCAAAACGGCGCATGTATTTATTGCGAGCATGCTGACCACAGAATTTCAGAATTTCTGCGGTATAGTCACGAATCACTTTACCTTTTGAGGTCAGCAGCACTTTACGGCCAATCAGGTCAAGCGCCTGTACACCGGTGGTGCCTTCATACAGAGTTGAGATACGCGAGTCACGTACAATCTGTTCCATGCCCCATTCTTTGATATAACCATGACCACCATAAACCTGCATGCCGTGGTTGGCTGCTTCATAGCCCATTTCAGTCAGGAAGCCTTTTAGAATTGGAGTATAGAAACCGAGGTGATCATCATGCTGTTCAAAGGCAGTAGTATCGCCACGCTCCAGAGCATCAGTCATCTTGTCGGCAATTTGTGCAGCATGATAAATCATGGCACGACCGCCTTCAGCAATGGCTTTTTGTGTTAGCAGCATACGGCGTACATCGGCATGGTGAATAATGGCATCGGCCACTTTTTCCGGATCTTTTTTACCAGACAGGGCACGCATTGACATCCGTTCTTTGGCATACGGTAAAGCGCCCTGGAAGGCCAGTTCCGCATGACAGATCCCCTGAATCGCGGTACCAATACGGGCAGTATTCATAAAGGTAAACATGGCATGCAGGCCTTTGTTCGGCTCGCCAATTAAATAACCCACCGCATTGTCAAAGTTCAGCACTGCGGTTGCTGACGCGCGAATCCCCATTTTGTGTTCAATTGAACCACAGGTCACCGGGTTACGCTCACCCACGCCACCATCTGCAGATGGCAGGAATTTCGGTACGATAAACAGGGAAATGCCTTTGGTGCCGGCTGGAGCATCCGGTAAACGTGCCAGCACAATATGGACAATATTTTCGGTCAGGTCATGTTCACCGGCAGAAATAAAGATTTTGGTGCCTGAAATGGCATAAGTGCCGTCGGCTTGCGGTTCTGCTTTGGTTTTCACCTGACCTAAGTCAGTACCACATTGTGGCTCGGTCAAACACATGGTTCCTGACCAGGTGCCTGCCACCAGATGCGGCAGATAGGTATCTTTTTGTTCGTCTGTACCGTACTGGATAATGGTGTTGATACAGCCCACACTTAAACCCGGATACATCTGAAATGACCAGTTGGCGGTGCCCATCATTTCAGATTTAATCAGGTTTAACGACATTGGCAGGTTTTGACCGCCGTACTGTTCTGGATAAGACAGACCTTGCCAGCCGCTTTGCACAAACTGGTCATAGGCTTCTTTAAAGCCTTTTGGCGTTTTCACTTCGCCATTTTCAAAATGACAGCCTTCCTGGTCGCCGGTCTGGTTCAAAGGAGAGAGGACATTTTCACAAAAATCAGCCGCCCCTTCGAGAATCATGTCGACTGTTTCTGGATCTGCTGCTTCACCGTTAGACAAAGTTTGATAATGTGCTGGATAGTCAAACACTTCATTCATTAAGAAACGAATGTCGTGTAAAGGCGCTTTATATGCTGGCATAACATTAATCCTGATTTAAAAATAGTTTTGGATTATCTGATCGGATAGTTTGATTATTCACACTGCGCATCAAAATACATTGATGTTGAATTCAGTTAAAAATGTCAGAAAAGCGAATCAATAGAATCTTATAGACGTGGGATCAGTTCTAATTTAGGAGAAAATCCTGCCCTTGTCACCACTGTTTTTTGTATTCTATTTATTTAAATTATAACAAAATAAAACATAAGTGAGCATGATCTAGGACCAAAGCCTAATGGCCGGCAAGGTGTTTAAATCTGGGCAAAACGGTTGCCATATTTGTGTCATTAAATCCAATCATAATGCGGGTTAATTGTGCAGCCTAAATCTCAGCCATAAAAAAGAACCGTGCAAGATCGGTTCTTTTTCCGGGAAAAATCGCAGATTTTAAAGAAAATCTTTTAAATCGGGTTTGACCCCATTCCAGATTGAAAATGATTCAATTGCCTGTCCAACCAGCATGCCAAAGCCTTCCGAGGTTGGAATCTGACGGGCCTTGGCCTGTTCCAGAAAACTGGAGGGCTTGCCATAAGCCATTTCATAGGCATGTTGAAATTGCAGCGCGTCCGGCAGGATTAAGGCATCACCACTCAAGCTGGCCGATGTCGCGTTAATGACAATGTCAAACTCGCCAGCCAGAGCATCCAGACCAATGGCAGACAATTCGGCCTGTGGTACAGCCTGCTGCAAATCAGCCACCAGCTGCTCGGCACGCGCCAGAGTACGGTTGGCAATCACCACTTTTTTCACGCCGGCCTGAACCAGTGGATAAATCACGCCACGGGTGGCGCCGCCGGCACCAATAATCAGAATCTTGGTATTGTCCAAATTCCAGTTCAGTGCCCGAATGGCATCGACCAGTCCTTGACCATCGGTATTGTCACCATACAGCTGACCATCTTGCATCCACAAGGTATTTACAGCTTTGGCGGTTTTGGCCCGTTCGCTGAGTACATCACACAAGGCAAAGGCCTGTTCTTTAAACGGCACGGTGACATTCATGCCTACCCCACCTTCGGCAAAGAATTCACGAATATTGGCTTCAAAACCATCCAATGGTGCCAGGCGTTTGCGATAGACCAGATCAACCCCGGTTTTTTCGGCAAAGGCATGATGCAGTTCTGGAGAGCGGGACTGTTCAATCGGGTTGCCCACAACGGCAAATTGTTTGCGCATTTTCACATGATCCATGTGCTGAAATGCCCATCAATATACGCCAAATCGGGCAGGGGCTAAAGCCTGCAAATGATGAACAATTGGAATAAATCCAATAAGCAAAACGACACAATCGGGTGTCGGGCAGGGAAGAGAGGGATAAGGTAAAAGAAGAGAAAATCGAATAGAGAAAAATAAAAAGATCAATAAAGCAGTCTGATCTGTAAACCTGTGACGGCTTAAGGATTACAGATATCTAAAATAGTATCTAAAACCAGCAAGACTGAAGTAAAGACCAGGGCAATCAGGGCAAAAACACTGGCCACAATCGACAGGCTGTCACTTAAAGGATGTTCGAAAATAAAGGTAATACTGAGAGAGCAGACTAGAAGACTGAGAATCAGCCAGAACAGCAGGCCTTTGTGTTGAGCAATAAAATTTTGCAGCATGGGAGCGTTCCTTAAATCGATACTGGCTTAATTCCATCTTTCGCCAGACGCATTAAACCAAGACTATAGAGTCTACTCGCTTTAAATGAAAGTCTTGTGAAGAGTTGGCGAAAAAGTGTATGCAAATATATTTAAACGTATGCGACTTGCAAGCGTATGTTGCAGGAAAAAAGCTACCGGTATTTGCGGTAGCTTTTTAGAAACTTATTGTAGTTCGCGTAGCCAGTCATGCGGCTTTAAATAATAGTCGGTGAGTTTTTTCTCTGCGGAATCGGCATCCCATTCCGGGCGATAACTCCAGCCGGCCAGGTTGGGCAAGCTGACCAGAATGGATTCAATCCGGCCGCCAGTTTGCAGGCCAAACAGCGTGCCGCGGTCATAAACCAGGTTATATTCCACATAGCGGCCACGACGATAGAGCTGGAATTCACGCTGCGCTTCGGTATAAGGTTTATCCTGATTGCGTTTAAAAATCGGTAAAATCGCTTCCAGATAGCCATTGCCCACCGCCTGAATATATTCAAAGCAGGTGTCAAAATCCCACTGGTTTAAATCATCAAAAAACAGACCGCCCACTCCGCGCTGTTCATCGCGATGTTTCAGATAGAAATAGTCATCACACCACTGTTTATGTTCGGCATAGACCTGCTCGCCAAAGGGTGCACATAAGTCATGTGCCGTCTGGTGCCAGGACAGGACATCTTCATCATTCGGATAAAACGGGGTCAGGTCAAAACCGCCGCCAAACCACCAGATCGGGTCCTGACCTTCCGGTTCGGCCACAAATAGACGAACATTGGCATGTGAGGTCGGGACATTCGGATTTTTCGGGTGAATCACTAGGGATACGCCCATGGCCTGCGCTTTGGCACCGGCAATGCCAGGATGACGTTCAGTTGCCGAGGCAGGCAGTTTGGAGATGTTAATATGCGAGAACATCACCCCGCCTTTTTCAATCACGCTGCCATTTTGTAAGACCCGGGAACGGCCACCGCCCCCTTCGGGGCGCTGCCAGTCATCAATCACAAATTCAGCCGTACCGCCGCCGGCCCGTTCCTGTTGTTCTAACGCGGCACAGATGCGCGCCTGTAAATCGAGGAGAAATTCACGTACGCGTTGAATATCAGCGGAGGTAGGATGCTGCATGATGACACTCATGAATAAAAAACAATAAGCACATCAAAGCACAGATTGGTAAAAAAATTAAGAGGGGAAGGGCTACTGTGCGCTGCGCATGGCTGATCTAAGTGAAGAGGCAACAGCATGAGCTTCCCGATTCCCGACCAAAAGGCTAGGTTGAATTCCTGTTTTAAGCTCCGCACAATAGTGAATACGGGCCTTGTGCCCACCTCATAGGGTCAATTGCAGTGGAGCAATGTAGATGTTGAAACCGGCCAGTTCTCTCGTACAAAAATACAATGTTCCAGGACCCCGCTATACCAGTTATCCGACCGTACCGTATTGGGAAGAGGCCAGTTTTTCTCGCGAGGCCTGGCAGCAAAGTCTGCAACGCGCGTTTGCTGAATCCAATGCCAGCGAAGGCATCAGCCTGTATATCCATCTGCCCTTCTGCGAAAGTTTATGTACCTTTTGCGGTTGCCATAAGCGCGTGACCAAACGCCATGAAGTGGAGCAACCGTATATTCAGGCGGTGCTGAAAGAGTGGGATTTATATTGCCAGTTGCTGCCAGACCGGCCGATGATTAAAGAAATCCATTTGGGTGGCGGCACGCCGACTTTCTTTTCTGTAGCCCATTTACAGCAGCTGATTCAGGGCATTCTGGGCAAAGCCACAGTGGCGCCCGAGCATGAATTCAGTTTTGAAGGCCATCCGAACAATACCACTCGTGAACATTTGCAAGCGCTGTATGATCTGGGCTTTCGCCGGGTCAGCTATGGCGTGCAGGACTATAATGAAAAGGTCCAGAAAGCCATCCACCGGATTCAGCCTTATAAGCATGTGCAACGTGTGACTGAATGGGCGCGTGATATTGGCTACACGTCAATTTCGCATGATCTGGTTTTTGGCTTGCCTTTTCAGAATCTGGACGATGTTTTAAATACCATTCAGCAGACTACCCGGTTAAATCCGGACCGTCTGGCTTTTTATAGCTATGCGCATGTGCCGTGGATTAAAGGCAATGGCCAGCGCGGTTTTAAAGATGATGATGTGCCAAAAGATGAACTGAAACGTACCCTGTATGAAGAGGGCAAGAAAAAACTGCTGGCGCATGGTTATCATGAAATTGGCATGGATCATTTTGCCCTGAAAAGTGATGCCATGTATCAGGCTTTTCAGCAGGGCAGTCTGCACCGTAACTTTATGGGCTATACCGCTTCCAAAACCCAGCTGATGATTGGCCTGGGATTGTCCTCGATCAGTGATAGCTGGTACAGCTTTGCGCAAAATGAAAAGACCCTGGAAGATTATTATGCGCGACTGGAACAGAACGAAATTCCGGTATTTCGCGGGCATGTACTGACCGCTGAGGACCTGATGATTCGCCGGCATATCCTGAATTTGATGTGCAGCTTCCAGACCTCATGGGCCGAGCCAGAGATGCAGTTCCCGGAATTGCCTGAGGTGCTCAAGCAGCTGGAAGAAATGCAGGAAGATGGCTTGTTAACGCTGTTTGAGGATCATTTACAGGTTACGGAGCAGGGCAAACCGTTTGTACGTAATATCTGTATGGCGTTTGATTTGCGTTTAAAACGTAAAGTACCGAGTACCCGTATTTTCTCGATGACGATTTAATTTTTATCTTATCCAATTCAGCATTCAATCACATGACCCGGCGACAGGGAGGTCGCCATTTCACTGTATGGCAGGGATGCCATATCAGTGAAATAAAGGGGTTTGGTTACTTTGCCCCGTCAAAGTAACAAAGAAAAAGCCTTCATGCAGAATGAAATGTTATTGATACAGGTAGTCTGCCAATTTGAAATAGTTTAAAAAGAAGCCATTTAATCGAGATAAGCGGAAAGGCGACATTCCTGTCGCCGGTCATTTGATTAAAAGGTGTTTTGACTCTAAAAGAGGGAAAGCTGTTTTTGGAAACCTTAAAATGACTTAGAAGTCATCTTTTTGGTACATATGTGCCATACGCTCATGTTTGGTCTTTAAATACTGCTCATTAAACGGGTTTAAACCCACCGTTAACGGCACGCGATCCACCACATTAATCCCTTGCTCACGGAGCGCTTCAATCTTTAGCGGGTTATTGGTAATTAACCGCACCGCTTTGACTTGCAGATGATCCAGCATAATGCTGCACATATCATATTGACGGGCATCGGCAGGCAGATTCAGCATTAAATTGGCATCTACCGTATCATGTCCCTGATCTTGCAGGGCATAGGCGCGAATCTTGTTGGTCAGGCCAATGCCGCGTCCTTCCTGACGCAAATATAAAATCACCCCTTGTCCGGCTTCATTAATCAGACGCTGGGTGGCCTGTAATTGCGGGCCGCAATCACATTTTAATGAAGCAAAGGCATCCCCGGTTAAGCACTCGGAATGGACACGAACCAGTACCGGTTCGGTCGGGGCCTGTTCCAGACCTTTAGACAGTGCAACATGCTCTTCGCCAGTTTTCGGATCTTGAAATACAGTAATTTTAAATTCACCAAAAGCGGTTGGTAGTCTTGACGTTGCGACAAATTCTATAGGCACAGTTTTACCCGTTAAATTGTTCATGAATGCGTTAAAGTATAGCCTAATGCTCAGACATTAGTAGAATAGGATTGCTGAATTTCTGCAGAAGATTTTCTTTTTTGTAGAAAGCGAACGATAATAGTTGATAAATAGCAAGGTTATTCAGGATAATCTACGCCACCTAAACACTGCCCGACTGAAATCATTGCTCAAAACTACATCGCTAGAAATGTGGCTGATTGAAGATGGTACAATTCGACTATATGATCGAGTAACTCCCCCTTGACCTAGCTTAGGTTTTGCCAGGCTTTAGAAGGCTTTGCCACATATGTTGTATACAGAAATACCGACTCAACGCCCTGTAACACCGTTGCTGGATAGCATAGATCATCCACAACAATTACGTTTACTCGCGCAAAGCCAGTTAGCACAAGTGGCAGATGAGTTACGTCAATTCATTTTGTATGCAGCAGGGCAAAGTGGCGGGCATTTCGGTGCCAATTTAGGGGTCATCGAACTGACTGTGGCCTTGCATTATGCGTTTAATACGCCACATGACCGTCTGATCTGGGATGTCGGTCATCAGGCTTATCCGCATAAAGCCTTAACTGGACGCCGTGAACAGCTGACCACCATTCGAGCCAAAGATGGTCTGGCCGCGTTTCCGGCCCGTGAAGAATCTGAATTTGATACCTTTGGCGTCGGACATTCATCCACCGCGATTTCTGCCGGTTTGGGCATGGCGCTGGCTAGCCGTTATCAGCAGCAGCAGCGTGAAGTGGTGGCAATTATTGGTGATGGTGCCATGACCGCCGGCATGGCCTTTGAAGCCATGAATGATGCGGTGGCGCATCAGGCCGATTTAATGGTCATTTTAAACGACAATGATATGTCAATTTCCTGCAGCACCGGTGGTTTTGCCAAACATCTGGCGGCGCTGTGGCAGCGCGGCGAAAGCGTGCATATTGATGCTGCTGGCGAGGCCTATATCCAGCCACATCCCGAGTGGAACTACACCTCACGTTTGCATTGTGCTGCAACCGATGCGGCTGATAATTTATTTAAAGCGATTGGTTTTGATTATTTTGGTCCTTTTGATGGCCATGATGTTGATCAGCTGGTCAATGTATTCCAGGCGCTGAAAAAGCGTAAAGGCCCGCGTTTAATCCACGTTTATACCAAAAAGGGCAAAGGCTTTGCCCCGGCAGAAGCGGACCAGATTAAATATCACGCAATTAGTAAAATCAACAGCAGCGCGTCTGCAGCAGCGGCACCTAAATATTCCGATGTTTTTGGCCAATGGCTATCTGATGAAGCTGCACAAGATTCACGCCTGCTGGCGATTACTCCGGCCATGTGCGAAGGTTCGGGCATGGTGCAGTTTGCCAAGCAATATCCGGAGCGTTTCTTTGACGTAGCCATTGCTGAACAGCATGCCGTGACCTTGGCGGCCGGAATGGCCTGTGAAGGTTTAAAACCGGTGGTCGCGATTTATTCGACTTTCCTGCAACGTGGTTATGATCAGCTGATTCATGATGTGGCGCTACAAAATCTGGATGTCACCTTCGGCATCGACCGGGCTGGTCTGGTCGGTGAGGATGGTCCGACCCATGCCGGTGCCTACGATTACGCCTATATGCGCACCGTACCGAATATGGTGATTATGGCGCCAAAAGATGAAAATGAATGCCGCCAGATGCTGCACACGGCTTATCATTATCCGGGGCCGGCAGCGGTGCGTTATCCACGCGGTAATGGCGTTGGAGTCGAAATTCAGCAGCAATTGAACCTGATGGAGATTGGTCAGGCAGAAATTGTGGCGCGTTTTAATGAACAGTCGGATGAGCAGATTGCCATTTTGGCCTTTGGTAGCCGGGTCTATCCGGCCATTGAAGCAGCACAGGCATTTGCAGCCCGGCATGACATTGCCGTGCAAGTGGTGAACATGCGTTTTGTGAAACCGCTGGATGAAGCCATGATTGAACGCCTGGCTGAAAACACCCAGCTGTTTGTAACCGTAGAAGAACATGCAGTGATGGGCGGCGCGGGCAGTGCCGTCAGTGAATATCTGGCCAAGGCTCAGCTGGTCAAGCCTATTATTCACTTAGGCCTGGATGACAGCTTTATGCAACAGGCCACACATAGCCAGATGTTGCAGCAGGCCGGTCTTGATGCCGCCGGTATCGAGCAGGCCATGACCCAGGCCTGGAACAAGCTGACCGAGAGCGTTTCATCCTGAAGCAATAAATTTTAGAAACATTTATTCCCCAAAAGCCCCAATATTTGCTAAAATGTTGGGGCTTTTATGCATTATTCTTTATCAGTATCTTCAAATTTGTAGTGGGTGTTCAATGGAACCTATGGTGGTGATGGCTGCGCGTGCGGCTCAAACAGTTGGTCAAGAGCTTTTAAAAGCGCATCAGAATCGTCATAAACTCGATCTACAAGTCGAAGAAAAAGGAATTGATGGTCCAGTAACGCGTGTTGACCGTTACCTGGAACAGTTGACCATCGATACCCTACGTAAAAGCTATAAAAATCACAGTTTCTTGGGTGAAGAGTTCGGTCTGCAAGAAGGTAAAGGTCATGACGCCGATTGGTGCTGGGTGATCGATCCTTTAGACGGTACGCTTAACTTCATCAACGGTTTTCCGCATTTCTGTATCTCTATTGCTGTTCAGCACAAAGGCGTGACTCAGCACGGCGTGATCTATGATCCAGTCAAAGACGAATTGTTCTCTGCCAGCCGTGGTCGTGGTGCCATGCTTAATCAGCGCCGTATCCGCGTGAATGTTAAAGACAGCCTGGAGAATACGTTCCTGGCTGTGGGTCATGCTTACCGCGCCAAACGTAATGGTGAAGTGGTGTCGTATGCCAAAAACCATTTCGAATCATTATTGAACGTGACTGAAGCTGGTGCGCAATATCGCCGTGCAGGTTCTGCTGCGCTGGATCTGGCTTATGTGGCAGCTGGCCGTTTAGATGGCTATTTCGAGCTGGGCCTAAAACCGTGGGATATCGCAGCGGGCGAGTTAATCGTCAAAGAAGCTGGTGGTACTGTAGTGGATGCACGTGGTGGCAGCGATTCTATGGACAATGGTCAGGTACTTGCGTGTTCTATGAAAATGCTGAAGCCTTTAATGAAGGCAGTAGTACCTGCCTGGGGCGACGCGGCAAAATAATAGACGCATTGAGTGAAATGACAAGGCTTGCTCCCAAGCCTTAAAAAACAGCCCGCCCAGTCGGGCTGTTTTTTTTGCCTGTTATTTGTGCTTGATTTAATTCAAGTTTAACGACTGGTACAGAAATTAACGCAAAAGTTGATTAAATTAGATGACTTTTAAAATAATCCTGCTATAATCCGCCCACGCACTTAATTTCCGTTCATTACCTGAACATTTCTCTTCTAATCATTGTGTATGCGCGTGCGGTCCAAAGAGAGGACGATATCTCGCGCCCCAATCGCTAAAGCGATTCCTTCAGGTTAAGCCGTAATCATGCGTGCGTTATATCAACATCGTCGTTACTCGGATCGCCGCTGAATTCTTAAATTTTCAGCGTTCAATGCTGTGCCGCTTTTTGCCGATGTCCATTTGACTTTATTATTATGGAGCACCCAATTCTCGGGTGAAATACTCTATGAGCAAAACTTTTGCTGATTTTCCTCTACACGAAACTTTACAACAAGCGTTAGACGCTCTTGGCTTTACTGCGCCTACGCCTGTACAGGAACAGTCAATTCCTGCGGCATTAGAAGGTAAAGATCTTCTTGTATCAAGCCAAACCGGTTCGGGTAAAACTGCAGCGTTCCTTCTCCCAACGCTGAACGCACTTGCAAACCAGGACACATTCGTTCCGTTTAAAGAACGTATGAAAGCCATTACTCAGCCATCTATTCTGGTACTTTGCCCAACACGTGAACTTGCTCAACAGGTGAGCCAGGACGCGATTGCATTTGTACGTCACATGAAAGGTGTTCGTATTGCTGCGATCATGGGTGGTATGCCTTTTGGTAAACAAATTCAACAGTTAAAAGGTGCACAAGTGGTTGTAGCGACGCCAGGTCGTCTACTTGACCTTGTGAACCGTCGTCAAATCAAACTCGACAAAGTTAATGCGTTGATCGTTGACGAAGCTGACCGTATGCTGGACCTGGGTTTCTCTGAAGATCTGGAAGCAATCAGTGATTTGGCTGCAAACCGCGAACAGACTTTAATGTTCTCTGCGACATTTGCACCACGTATCATCACGCTTGCTGAACGTATGATGAATGAGCCAGAACGTATTGCGATCGAAACCGGTCACTCTACCAATACGGACATTACTCAGACTTTACACTGGACTGATGGCTTCGAGCACAAGAAAAAACTGTTGACGCACTGGTTGAGCGAACAGGATCTTGATCAGGCCGTTGTATTCGCTTCTACCCAAGAAGATACCGATATGCTGGCTGAAGAACTGGCTGAAGCAGGTCACTCAGTTGTTGCGCTGCATGGTGCAATGCCACAAACCGTTCGTAACCGCCGTTTACGCAGCATTCGTGAAGGTCGTGCCAAGATTTTAGTTGCAACTGACGTTGCAGCGCGTGGTCTGGACGTACCGACTATTTCTCACGTGATTAACTTCGGTCTGCCAATGAAGAACGAAGACTATGTACACCGTATTGGCCGTACTGGTCGTGCCGGTCGTACTGGTAAAGCGATTACTTTGGCGACTTACCGTGAACGCGGTAAAATTCGTGCGCTTGAAGATTACTTAGATGCACGTTTAGAAGTATCTGAAATTGAAGGTTTAGAGCCATCTCCACCTCCAGCACGTCCACGTCGTGACGGCGGTCGTGGTGGTAAACGTGACGGTGGTCGCGGTGGCCGTGGTGGTTTCGGCGGTGGCCGTCGTTTTGAAGGCGAAAGCAACTTCAAACGTCGTGAAGGCGGTGATGACCGTCCACGTCGCAGCTTCGACGACAAACCACGTGGCGAGCGTCCATTTGGTGAAGACCGTCCACGTCGTGAATTCAACAGCGATCGTCCGCGTCGTGAAGGTGGCTTTGGCGACCGTCCACAGCGTTCTTTCGATGACCGTCCACGTCGCGAATTCAACAGCGACCGTCCACGTCGTGAAGGTGGCTTTGGTGACCGTCCACAACGTTCTTTCGATGATCGTCCACGCCGTGAATTCAACAGTGACCGTCCGCGTCGCGAAGGTGGTTTCAACGAGCGTCCACGTTTTGACAGCAATGATGACAACCGTGGCAACCGCGTAGACTACAAACCACGTCGTGAAGGTGCTTTCGGTGACCGTCCTAAGCGTGATTTTGGCGACCGTCCAGCGCGTTCATTCGGTGAAGATCGTCCACGTCGCGAGTTCAACAGCGACCGTCCACGCCGTGAAGGTGGTGACCGTCGTCGTAAATTCAACGACTAAGTTGAACTGAGCGAATTCAGAAAACCGGTGCTTGCACCGGTTTTTTATGCGAGAAAATTTGAATTTTGATGAGGAAAATGTATACTGGTTCAAGTTTATTTAAGAATATATTAAGCGATGTCTCATTATCATTCGCACAAACTGCCCGGTGTGTCATCTATGAAAGAGGTGCTTATGCCATATATTTTTTTGGTTTTGCTGCTCTGTAACCTCATCTTTTTTATTTACAGAACTTTTGCCTAAGCTGCATCTCTTTGTTTCTACACTCAAATTAGACCATAATAAAATTGTACAACTTGTACACAGTTTAAAAGAATTTCATAGATAACAATTTGTTCTCCAATCCTTTATAGTATGCATGCTGAAAAAATGCAGGAAAATCCTCAGCTATGAATAATCAGACACCTCTACAGGCGCCAGCACTGATTGAAGTCAATCACCTGAGCTTTAAACGAGGGGAGCGGGTCATTTACGACAATGTCAGCTTAAAAATTCGACGTGGGCAGATTACTGCAATTATGGGACCGTCAGGCACGGGTAAAACCACCTTGCTGCGTTTAATTGGCGGGCAGCTCACTCCGGATCAGGGTGAAGTGCTGCTCGATGGTAAGAATATTGGGAAAATGTCACGTCAGGAGCTGTTTGCAGCACGGGCGCGAATGGGCATGCTGTTTCAAAGCGGTGCCTTGTTTACCGATATGACGGTTTATGAAAACGTGGCCTTCCCGATTCGTGCACATACCCGTTTACCCGAACATCTTATTGCCGAACTGGTGGCTTTAAAGCTGGAATCGGTGGGTTTGCGTGGTGCCGAGCAGCTCATGCCGTCTGAACTGTCTGGCGGGATGAACCGTCGTGTGGCTTTGGCGCGTGCCATTGCGCTGGACCCGGAACTGATTATGTACGATGAACCTTTTGCCGGTCAGGACCCGATTGTGATGGGCGTATTGACCCGTTTAATCCGTTCATTGCGTGAAGCACTGGATTTAACCACCATTATTGTGTCGCATGATGTGGCCGAAACCCTATCCATTGCCGATTATATTTATGTGGTGGCGGAAGGGAAAGTGCAGGGTGAAGGCACCCCAGAACAATTAAAACAGCATGCCTCGCCTTTTGTACGTCAGTTCTTAACCGGTTCAGTTGAAGGCCCGGTCGACTATCAGTTTAGCCATCAACCCTATTTAAGTCATGAGGTGCATTCAGCATGAATGCGATTGCTGCATTAGGACGCCGTGTGATTGAGCGGGTACGTGGTATAGGCGTTGCCACATTAATGCTGCTCCAGATTTTATTTTCCATGCCAACCTGGATTGGCGTGAAACTGTTTATTTACCAGATGTACCGCGTCGGGGTGATGTCACTGCTGATTATTGTGGTGTCGGGCTTATTTATTGGTGCGGTGCTGGGCCTGCAAATGTACAGCATTTTGGTGACCTTTGGCAGTGAAGCCATGCTGGGCACCGCTGTGGCCCTAACCTTGCTGCGTGAACTGGCCCCGGTGGTTGCGGCCCTGTTATTTGCTGGCCGTGCTGGTTCTGCCTTGACTGCTGAAATTGGCCTGATGAAAGCCACCGAACAGTTGTCCAGTATGGAAATGATCGGGGTCGATCCTTTAAAGCGGGTCATCTCGCCGCGTTTATGGGCCGGTATTTTCAGCTTGCCGATGCTATCCGTGATTTTTGCGGCAGTCGGGATTATGGGTGGTAAATTCGTTGGGGTAGATTTTTTAGGCGCCGATGAAGGCTCTTACTGGAGCGGTATGGAAAGCACCGTACAGTTCTATAAAGATATCTTTAACGGCACCATTATTAAAAGTTTTGTTTTTGCATTAATTTGTACCTGGATTGCGGTCTACCAAGGCTATGCCTGCGAGCCTACGTCTGAAGGTATCGCGACATCTACCACGCGTACCGTGGTGTATTCATCGCTTTGTGTTTTAGGTTTTGATTTCGTATTGACTGCGGTCATGTTCGGAGGTGTTTAATGAAATCACGTACTAGTGAGCTGGCCGTCGGTGTTTTTGTCATTCTGTTTGGTATTGCTTTATTCTTCCTGGCGATGCGGGTCAGTGGTCTGGTGGGCACCACCATTCAGGACAGTTATTCCATGACCGCAACGTTTGACAATATTAACGGGATCAAGCCGCGTGCCAAAGTGGCCTTAAGCGGGGTTAAAGTCGGGCAGGTCGAATCCATTACTTTAGACCCGGTGACGCGTCTGGCCACTGTGACCATGATTCTGGATGGTGAGTTGACCACCTTTAATCAGGAACAGTTACAACAGGTGCAACAATATGCCCTGGAAGAGTTGCGTTACAGCAGCGAATACACGGAAGCCGATCCTGCGCAACAAAAAGCAATGGAAAAGCAACTGTTGGATAACATGACCTCCATCACCAATATCGATGAAGATGCTTACATAATGGTAGCAACCAATGGTCTTTTGGGTGAGAAGTACCTGAAGATTGTACCGGGTGGTGGTCTGAATTATTTAAAACGTGGTGATCAAATCAGTAATACCCAAAGCACCATGGAAATTGAAGACCTTGTGACCAAGTTTGTGACCGGTGGCGCAGGCAACAAGTCATCATCCGATAACCCGGCAGATGAGACATCCGCTGAAACAACAGATGCAGAAGTGTCATTTGTTGAGTAATTGAGAGGAGAAATTTTAGTGAAGACATTGTTCAAACAAACCTTGACCGCAAGTGTTTTGGCCACGCTGGTGGCAGGTAGTGCATTTGCTGCACCAACCGAAACTCCTCCCGCATTTATCAAGAAAGTGGCGGATGGCCTGATTTCGCGTTTAAAAGCCGATCATGCCAAACTGCAAAATAATCCGGCCTTGGTGAAAACCATTGTGCGCCAGAACCTTGATCCGTATATCGATTCGCAAGCCTTTACCCGTATTGTGATGGGAACCTATGCGACCAATCAGTACAGTTCGGCTGCCCAGCGTGCCCAGTTTGAAAAGAATTTCCGTGAAACCCTGATTGAAAACTACGGTTCAGCCTTTGCGAAATTCAGCAACCAGACTTATACCTTACGTCCGTATAAAGCCAGCAACAGCAAGAACCCGGTAGTGACCATCGACTTTAACAACAAAGGCGAGAAAATTCCGGTATCGTTCCAGCTGGTCGATAAAGGCAATCAGTGGAAAATCCGTAACATCAACGTATCCGGGATTGATTTAGGCCTGCAGTTCCGTAACCAGTTTGCAGCCAACGTCAAACGTAATGGCGGCAATATTGATAAAGCGATTGCGACCTTTAAACCAGATGCAGAAGCTGCGGTTGATAAAAAATAATAGGACGTGCTGTGATTGAATATGTAAATCAGGAACTGCGGGTTTCCGGGAAAATTGACTTTAACAATGCCGAGCAGTATTACCAGCAGGGGCTGCAGCTGATTCAACAGCAGCCCGCCCCGGTGGTGGTGAATCTGGCCGAACTTGAGCAGGGCAGTACCCTGGCTTTGGCTGTGCTGGTGCGCTGGTTAAGACAGACCCCGGATGCGCAAGGGCTGGTCTTTAAAGCCGTCCCGGAAAAAATGATGAAGATTATTCAATCCTGTCATTTGCAGGATGATTTACAGCTCAGCGCTTAAACAAAAAGCACCTCAACCGAGGTAATGCCAGTCAGTTAAGAGATTGACTGGCTTTTTCTTGGGTATTTTTGAGGTTTTCCTTTTACAACCCTTGGATAACTCCTCACTCTTCTCTCAGGTATAACATACCGATTAGATTTCTCCATT
>NZ_VPBF01000039.1:0-26465 GCF_013418865.1 Acinetobacter sp. YH12117 | reverse complement strand
TCAAGTGAATTTGTTTGAAAGAAGAACTTTAAAAGCTTTATTTTCACCCGATAAAATACCCATAAAACAAGAGGAAGCTCAAATGAGCTTCCTCTTGTGAAAAATTGTGGGACAGCAATGGGCCATGGCCTGCTTTTTTCATCAGCAAACTCATCCGAATTGTCAGGATGTGCGGAATAAATAATTATTTATGCAATAACAAATGAAATTTATAGCAAGATTTGTTTATAATAGCGCACGGAAATTACCAGTGAGACTGTTATGTTGACCATCGTTCAAGAAGCGCTAACCTTCGATGATGTCTTATTACTCCCTGCCTACTCAACTGTCCTCCCAAAAGATGTCTCTCTAAAGACACGTTTAACTCGCGGCATTAATCTGAATATTCCTCTTGTGTCTGCAGCCATGGATACGGTGACTGAATCCCGTATGGCCATTGCAATGGCGCAAAATGGCGGTATTGGTATCCTGCATAAAAACATGGATATCGCAGCGCAGGCGGCTGAAGTACGTCGTGTGAAAAAATTTGAAGCCGGTATGGTCAAAGATCCGATCACTGTGACCCCAGAAACCACAGTACGTGAACTGATTGCCTTAACTCAAGCCAACAACATCAGCGGTGTTCCTGTGGTGAAAGATGGTAAAGTGGTGGGCATCGTCACCGGTCGTGATACACGCTTTGAAACCAATCTGGAGCAGCCGGTCAGCAACATCATGACCGGTCAGGACCGTCTGGTGACGGTGCGTGAAGGCGAATCAAAAGAAAATATCCAGGCACTATTGCAACAGCACCGTATTGAGAAAGTACTGGTGGTGGGTGACAACAATGAACTGCGTGGTTTAATTACGGTCACTGATTTCCGTAAAGCAGAACTTTATCCAAACAGCTGTAAAGATGACCTCGGTCGTTTACGCGTAGGTGCTGCAGTGGGTACCGGTGTGGAAACCCCAAGCCGTGTAGAAGCACTGGTTGAAGCTGGTGTAGACGTGATTGTAGTCGATACTGCACACGGTCACTCTGCCGGTGTAATTGAACGTGTACGCTGGGTAAAACAGAACTATCCGCAAGTGCAAGTCATTGGTGGTAACATCGCAACGGGTGATGCTGCGCTTGCGTTATTAGATGCCGGTGCAGATGCAGTGAAAGTCGGTATTGGTCCGGGTTCTATCTGTACCACCCGTATTGTGGCCGGTATTGGTATGCCGCAAATCTCGGCGATTGACTCTGTAGCGAATGCATTAAAGGAACAGATTCCATTGATCGCGGATGGTGGTATCCGTTTCTCTGGCGATATGGCCAAAGCGATTGGCGCAGGTGCCAGCACCATCATGGTTGGTTCACTGCTGGCTGGTACTGAAGAAGCACCAGGCGAAGTTGAATTCTTCCAGGGCCGTTACTACAAGGCTTATCGTGGTATGGGCTCATTGGGTGCCATGGCGGGTGCAACCGGTTCTGCAGACCGTTACTTCCAGGACTCTAAAGCCGGTGCTGAAAAACTGGTGCCAGAAGGCATTGAAGGTCGCGTACCGTACAAAGGCCCAATGGGTAATATCGTGCATCAGATGATGGGTGGTTTACGTTCATCAATGGGTTATACCGGTTCTTCAACTATTGAAGACCTGCGTCAGAATGCCAAATTCGTGAAGATTACCGCAGCGGGTATGTCTGAATCTCACGTGCATGATGTGACCATTACCAAAGAAGCACCGAACTATCGCGTTGGTTGATTTTTGGTAATTCGCCTTATAGAAAAGCCGTCATAAATGTGACGGCTTTTTTAATTTTGGTGTAAAGTAAGCGTGTTGAAACAGGATGATGAAAATCACCATAACCCTATAAGAAGTGAGTAAGACATGAGTTATTTTGGAACCGATGGTATACGTGGCAAGTTTGGGGAGCTTCCAATTACACCAGAGTTTGCATTGAAACTAGGTTTCGCGGCAGGTAAAGTTTTAAAAAAATACAGCAAGAAAAATAAACCGATTGTGGTACTGGGCAAAGATACCCGTCTGTCAGGTTATATTCTGGAATCGGCGTTACAGGCCGGTCTGAACGCTGCCGGCATTTATGTGCATTTACTGGGGCCATTGCCGACCCCCGCGATTGCGCATTTAACCCGTGCCTTACATGCCAGTCTGGGCATTGTCATTTCTGCATCGCATAACCCGTATTTTGATAACGGGATTAAATTCTTCTCCAGCGAAGGCAAAAAACTGCCCGATGAACTGCAGGAAGCGATTAATCAAGAACTCGAAAATGAAATTCAGATTGAAGATAACGCCAATCTGGGTAAAAGCTTCCGCGTCAAAGACTCTGCTGGACGTTATATCGAATTCTGTAAATCGACCTTTCCTTATCACTTCGATCTGAACCATTTAAAAATTGTGGTGGACTGTGCCAATGGTGCAGCCTATAACGTTGGTCCGGCGGTATTTAAAGAACTGGGTGCCAAGGTCATTCCGCTATATAACACCCCAGATGGTCTGAATATTAATGAAGATTGTGGTTCGACCCATCCGGAACAGTTACAGCAGGCGGTGGTAGAACATCAGGCGGATTTGGGCATTGCCTTTGATGGCGATGCTGACCGGGTAATTATGGTCGACAAAAATGGTCAGCAGATCACTGGCGATCATATCCTTTATATTCTGGCGACGCAGGCCAAAAACAAACCTGCAGGTATTGCCGGAACCGTCATGAGCAATATGGCACTGGAACTGGCGTTAGAAAAAGCCGGAGTCGAGTTTGTTCGCGCCAAAGTTGGTGACCGCTATGTGTTGCAGGCGCTTGAGGAAAATGGCTGGAATATCGGCGGTGAGCCATCGGGCCATGTCCTGACTCTGGATAAAAGCACCACTGGTGATGCGATTATTGCCGCATTACAGGTCTTAACCGTCATGGTAGAACAGGGTAAAGCCCTGCATGAGCTGGTTGCCGATTTTAAACTGTTCCCGCAAGTGTTGGTAAATGTGCGTTTAGAGGCCATGTTTGACCCATATGCCGTGCCTGCTTTAGTGGAAGAATTTGGCAAAGCAGAAGCACAGCTGCAAGGCCGTGGCCGTATCCTGATTCGTAAGTCAGGCACTGAACCGGTAATTCGTGTAATGGTCGAAGGGGATGACCAGCAGGAAGTCACGTTACTGGCCAACCATCTGGCCGATGCCGTGCGTCATCATGCGATTGCTGCCTAAGGGGAGTATAGATGTCTGATTTAATTAAAGACTTAAGTGAATTACGTTTAAGCTATCAAAAAGGCGAGCTGCATGAGTCAGCCGCTTTGGCTGATCCGCATCAGCAGTTTTTAAACTGGTTTAATCATGCGCTGGAAATTAAACTGCATGAACCCTATGCCATGTCTTTGGCCACAGCCAATGCGCAGGGCCGTCCGCATGTGCGTACCGTGCTACTACGCGGTGCAACCGAACTTGGTTATGACTTTTATACCAACTATGACAGCCAGAAAGGCACCGACTTACTGGAAAATCCTTATGCGGAATTGCTGTTTTACTGGCCGGAACTGGAACGCCAGATTCGGGTTAGCGGCCGGGTGAGTAAAATTCCGGAGGAAGAGTCGCATCTGTACTATAACAAGCGTCCACGTGACAGCCAGATTGCGGCGCATATCAGTACCCCGCAAAGTGGTGTGATTGCCAGCCGTGAAGCGTTGCAACAGCGTTTTGCACAGCTTGCTGCCCAGGTGGGTGAGCAGGATGTACTGAGCAAGCCGGAATTCTGGGGCGGTTATCGTCTGGAACCGGATTATTATGAATTTTGGCAGGGGCGCCCGAATCGTTTACATGACCGTTTAAGTTATGAAAAAACCGATGGGGCATGGACACTGCAACGACTGATGCCTTAAATGTCGAATATACAGATTAAACAACGACCTTTTCTGACACGCCCTGAAAGTTTTCAGGGCGTGACGCCGTTGATTGCCCAGATTTTGGCGCGACGTGGTGTGCAATCCGAGCAGGAACTGAAACTGAAGCTGAAACACTTGCTGGCGCCGACCATGAAAGGGCTGGATCAGGCCATTCAGATTCTGGATCAGGCCATTGACGGGCAAAAAGAGATTGTCATTGTCGGTGATTATGATGCCGATGGCGCCACCAGTACCGCTTTAATGGTGCTGGCCTTGCGTGAATTGGGTGCCAAGGTACAGTATCTGGTGCCGGACCGGTTTAAATATGGGTATGGCCTGACTCCGGCAATTGCCGATCTGGCCTTTACCCGCTTTCAGCCTGATTTATTAATTACCGTTGATAATGGTATTTCCAGCCATGCCGGCGTGGAACAGGCGCAAGCACATGGTATGCAGGTTATTATTACCGACCATCACCTGACCACCAAAGCTACACCAGCGGCGGATGCCGTCGTCAATCCGAACCAGCTCGGCTGCGAATTTCCGAGTAAAGCGCTGGCTGGCGTCGGGGTGGCATTTTATGTCTTGGCCAACCTGTCCAGCTATCGTAAAAAACAAGGCAAATCCAGCAGCAACCTGACCCAATATCTGGATCTGGTGGCCTTGGGCACCTATGCCGATGTGGCCAGTCTGGACTATAACAACCGTATTCTGGTGGATGCCGGACTGAAAAAAATCCAGCAACATCTGTGTCGGCCGGGAATTTCAGCACTGCTGGATATAGCCGGACGAGAGGCAGCCAGCCTAAAAGCCCAGGATTTAGGTTTTGTGTTGGGACCACGGATTAATGCCGCGGGCCGAATGGAAACCATGGATATTGGTATTGAATGTCTGCTGGCCAATGATGCACAAACTGCTTATCGCTTCGCTGAACAGTTAAACCAGTTAAATGTAGAGCGTCGTCAGGTTGAAGGGCAGATCAAGCAGGAAGCATTGCAGGAACTGGAAAAAATCCAGCTCGATGCTAGCGAACTGCCTGCGGCCTTAATCATGTTTGAGCCGCACTGGCATCAAGGGGTGATTGGTATTGTCGCAGGTCGGCTGAAAGAACAGTTCCATCGCCCGAGTATTGTGTTTGCGGCTGATGAAGATGGTATTCATATTAAAGGGTCGGCACGTTCCATTGATGGTATTCATATCCGTGATGCGATTGAACAGGTAGCCGAGCAGTATCCGCATCTGGTCAGCCATTTTGGTGGACATGCAGCTGCGGCCGGACTGACCATTCAAAAAGCTCATTTTCAGGAATTTAGGCAGATTTTTGAACAGCTGATTGCCAGCATGGACCCTGAGCTGTTTCAGGCCACCTTATGGACCGATGGCGAATTGCCGGTAGAAGATTTTCATCTAGACACTGTGCATACCTTGCAGCACTTGGCGCCGTGGGGGCAGAAATTTCCACCGCCAATTTTTGAGGGGCAATTTCAGATTGTGGATTATCGTTGGCTCAAAGATGTACATCTTAAATTACGCGTGGCTTTGGAAAATGGGCAGGTGATTGATGCGATCGCCTTCAATGCAGCCGATAAATATGAATTTGATCCGATGAAAGATACGCGCTTGGTCTATGAGCTGGAACGCAATGAATTTAATGGCAATGTCAGCTTACAGCTGCGGATTTTGCATTTACAACAATAAAAAAACCGCTCAAGTGAGCGGTTTTTTGCTTTTAATCTAAAAGATTAGAAGCGGTACGCAGCACGAACGCCGAATACATTGCCTGCATCTTCGAAATTAATAGAGCCTTCTAGGCTAACTTGCTGATTAAAGAATTTCTTAGCGCGAATTTGGAAAGCATCGTCTAAGCCATCATCTGTATATCCAAGACCCACACTAAATGTTTTATCTAGATATAAATCGGTGCCTAAGTTAACTGCTTCATCATTAGCAAAAATAACGCCACCTTCGAAATTCATATCGTAAGCACCAACTTGAGTGACATATTTCGCACGTAATGTTGGGTCTACATCGTCTCCTACATCATTATCGAAACCTGCTAGACCCGCGGCGATAAGTAAACCAGGGACAGGTAGATAACCTAATTCAGCAGCATATACTGTTGTATCAAAATCTTCAGCGCCATCAGCTTCTAAAGTTATTTGACCAATACTGCCACTAACATAGAAATCTGTATTCGGAACGAAATATTCAACGCCTACACCAAAAGTAGTGCTTTCAACTACATCAAAATCCATATAAGTAATGGCTGCATTAATATTGCTAGCACGGTTCAAGAAAGCTGCTTCATTTAATGGATAGTTTTTAACTTGAACTGGATTAAAGTAATATGTTCCATCAATTGCAAAGCCTGTAGAAGTATCCCCATTATCTGGGTCTACAAGAGCAATCGTACCACCGATCTCAGCTTGATAAGCGTGTGCAGTTCCTAGGCTGGCAATAAGTGCTGTAGCAAGAGCAAGTTGTTTAAGCATTTAGAGTTCTCTCTTTGTTATAAAAATATGACTGTTTGATGAACAGTTGTAACAAATTGTACAGTTTATATTCGCTCAGTCAATGTGCAAAAACTACCTAAATGCTTCTTATCAGTGCAAAAAACCCATCCGAAGATGGGTTTTTTTACGATTTATGCGTTTCTATACAGATTAGAAGCGGTATTTCGCTGCTACACCAAAGCGGTTGTAGTCGTTGCTACCTGCTTCACCGAAACCGACACGACCTTCAAGGCTGACTTGTGGGGTGAAGAATTTACGGGCATTGATACCAAACTCGCTGTTGTCGTTCAGATCATTGTTGTAATAATCTGCACCGATACTCAGGGTTTTATCAATGTAGTAATCTGCTGCCAGGTTGTATTCGTCCAGATCGCCGAATGCTGCACCGGCTTCAAGGTTAATATCTTTACCATTGCTTAAGGTAGTGACATATTTGGCACGTAAGGTAGGGTCTACACCGTCGTCATAGTCATTGTCATAACCTTTTAAACCTGCAGCAATTAACAGACCCGGTGCTGGCAGATAACCTACTTCTGCACCATATACAGTGGTATCAAAATCGCCACCTCTGTCAAATTTAATGTCATCACGTCCGACATTACCGCTCAAGTAAAAGTCCGAATTAGGTACAAAGTACTCTGCACCTACACCATATTGATGACGTTCATCATTACCGAGTTCGTCATATTGGTATTTGGCATTTACGTTGCTGGCACGATCAAGGAAGGCTGCTTCTGCCAAAGGCGCATTACGCGTTTGAACAGGGTTAAAGTAATAGGTACCATCTACACCAAAAGAACCACTTGTGCCGCCATGATCTGGATCAATTAATCCTGCAGAAGCACCAATTTCAGCTTGGTATGCATGTGCTGTACCTGCGACTGCGAATACAGATAAAAGTGCTGAAGCAATTGCTAGTTTTTTCATGGATCTTACCCCTCTGAAATCAGGTTGACTGTTTAATTTTTTGTTACAACTTCAGTCTAGGCCAAATAAAATTTTGGTCAATCCAGCAAAAGTTACCGCATTGTTTCAGCTGTAATATTGTGTAATTGATTAATTTTAAGATATTGATAAATAATATAAAATAATTAATGTTTTGTTTTATTAAAAGTATGGAGATTCTGTGAATTTAGGTCAATTTGTATAATTTTTGCGCTGTATTATAAGTTATGATGCGGCTTTGTAAAACCCTTTTGCGAAAGATGAAAAATTTCATTTTTATCAATTTGAAAGCCAAGAACGGGCAATTAAACCGAATTTTAAACGTGGTTTTTTCTTGATCTTTCTTCTAGTTTGCTGGGTTCTGTAGGTTGTGCTCATCATGGCCGTCTAAGTTTATATCCATCATTTTAGTTGAGTGGATGCAGGCGCCTCTTACTCCTGATTGGCTCTATGCTACAATACACGGGTTTTATCGATATTTTTTGAGAGCATTCACGTGGAAATTAATCCTTATCTAAACCAGCTAAAAGACTTGAACGAACGTGGTCAAACACTACGGGGGTATCTTTGACTACGATCTTAAAAAAGAGCGTTTAGAAGAAGTCCTGCGTGAATTGGAAGATCCGGCCATCTGGAATGACCAGAACCGCGCCCAAGCCATGGCCAAAGAAAAAGGCGAGCTTGAGAACGTTCTGAATGTATTAGACGGTCTGGCAACACAGCTCGAAGATGCGCAGGCAATGCTGGATCTGGCGGTGGAAGCCGATGAAGAAGCCATGCTGGAAGATGTGCAGGCCGAATTGAGCGCCGCTGAAGAAGAGTTGGCAAAACTTGAATTCCGCCGGATGTTTAACAATCCAATGGACCCGAACCCGTGCTATGTCGAAATTCAGGCCGGTTCTGGCGGTACCGAAGCACAAGACTGGGCTTCAATGCTACTGCGTATGTATATGCGCTGGATTGAGCGTCATGGCTTTAAGGCCGAGCTGATGGAAGAATCAGACGGTGATGTGGCCGGGATTAAATCTGCGACTATTCGTGTAGAAGGCGAGTATGCTTATGGCTGGTTGCGGACTGAATCGGGTGTCCATCGTTTGGTGCGTAAGTCACCATTTGACTCGGGTAACCGCCGTCATACGTCATTCTCTGCAGTGTTCGTTTCACCTGAAGTAGATGATAATATTGAAATTGAAATCAATCCGTCAGATGTCCGTACCGATACCTATCGTGCATCGGGTGCTGGTGGTCAGCACATTAACAAAACTGACTCTGCCGTGCGTTTAACCCACATTCCAACCGGTATTGTGGTGGCCTGTCAGAACCAGCGTTCACAACATGCCAACCGTGACCATGCCTGGAAACAGTTACGTGCCAAACTCTATGAACTGGAGATGAACAAACGTAACGAAGCTGCGCAAGCGCTTGAAGATTCCAAGTCAGATATCGGCTGGGGCAGCCAGATCCGTTCTTATGTATTGGATGACTCGCGGATTAAAGACCTGCGTACCGGTGTCGAAAACTCCAACACAGGCGCAGTGCTGGACGGTGATCTGGACAAATTTATTGAAGCGAGCTTAAAGCAGGGGCTTTAAGCCGCTGTCAATAAAAAAGTATCAACAACAAGGCACTAGTAGTGTAAAACTAATATATCTAAAAAAATCGATATATAAATCGAAAAAATACGATATATTGGATAGGAACACTGAATAGTGCTTTGTTGCGTTCCTTGAACACAGCCTGATGCGACGTGCCTGAATTATGGATATTGATTTAATTTTTAAAGCCTTAGCCAATCCGACGCGCCGACAAATCTTGCTCTGGTTAAAACATCCGGAACAGTTTTTGTCAGAAGAGCAGTGCGGCGGCTTTCAACGTGGCGTCTGTGCCGGCAATATCGAAAAACTCGGTAAGGTGTCGCAGTCAACCATGTCCAATCATTTATCTGTGTTACAGCAGGCCGGTTTAATTCAGGCTGAAAAACATGGTCAATGGTCCTATTTCTCCCGCAACGAAGCCCTGATTCAGCAATATATTGAATTTTTAGAAAGCTCACTCTAAGACAAAACAGCATCTGTTTGGTCGCGTGCAGCTACAGAGGCATCTATGGCAGAACTGAATAATCCCTTAACCCTGGGTCAACTCCAGTTAAAAAATCGTGTGGTGATGGCACCCTTAACCCGTAGTCGGGCTACGGATGATCGCGTTCCGACGGCATTAATGGCGGAATATTATGCCCAGCGTGCCAGCGCCGGTCTGATTATTTCTGAAGCCACAGTCATTTCTGAAGAAGCCAATGGCTATTTAAATACTCCGGGCCTGTTTAGCGATGCTCAGGTTGAAGGCTGGAAGCGGGTCACCCATGCAGTGCATGAGCGCGGCAGTTTAATTGTGGCGCAGTTATGGCATGTGGGCCGGGTGTCGCATCCCGATTTACTGCAAGGCGAAACACCGGTGTCTGCCAGTGCTGTGCAACAGGCCGGTCACGTCAGCTTGCTGCGTCCAAAACGTCCTTATGTGCTGCCACGTCCACTGGAAATTGCTGAAATTCACGCGATTACCGAGCAATATAAACAGGCAGCGATACGTGCCAAAGACGCCGGTTTTGACGGGGTAGAACTGCACGCGGCCAATGGCTATTTAATTGACCAGTTCCTGCAAAGCAAGACCAACCAGCGTGAAGATCAGTATGGCGGTTCGGTTGAAAACCGTGCCCGTTTCTTGCTGGAAGTGGTGGATGCCTTGATTGAAGTCTGGGGTGCTGGACGTGTGGGTGTACACCTTGCACCGCGCGGTGATGAGCATGATATGGGTGATGATGATCCACGTGAAACATTTGGCTATGTGATGCAGGAATTGGGTAAACGTCAGATCGCGTTTTTCTTTACCCGTGAATATTTGGCAGAAGACAGTATTTCCGAGTATATGAAACAGCGTTCAGGTGGTGTTCCCTACATTGCCAATATGCGTTTAAGCCGTACCGATGCGATTGAACTGCTGGCTTCGGGCAAAGCCGATGCCGTGTCTTTTGGTAAGGCTTATATTGCCAACCCGGATTTATATGAACGTCTGCTGGATGATGCACCGCTAAATGATTTGCAGCTGGAAACCATGATTGGGGTGCAGGGTGCAGCAGGCTATACCGATTATCCAACTCTGGCTGAAAGCGTGGTGAATGCCGACTAAAGCAGCCGCGTTGTTGCTTTGCTTTTTTATTTGGAGCCATATCCATTAACATGCGGATAGGGCTCTGTTATATTCTCAGGGCAAAAAATCAGTTTGAGGCATCTCTTTGGCTACTCCGTTTTGGTATAACGCAGCGTTATCTGTTCTAAAACCGTTGTATCGGTCGCGTATTAAAAAGCGGGCCGAGAGTGAAGCGCAGTATCAGCAGGAAATTGTAGAGCGTTTTGGGCCATTTCAGCCGCCGAAAAATCTGCAGGCGATCTGGTTTCATGTGGTCTCGGTGGGGGAAACCAACGCGGCCCAGCCTTTAATTGAACATTATTTAAAAGCCGGTCATCCGGTGCTGGTCACCAACACCACCAAAACCGGACAGGCACGCGCTAAATCTCTCTTTCTGAAAGCACCGCATGAGGCGCTGTTTCAGGCAGTGTATTTGCCAGCTGACCAGAAACATCTGATTCGGGATTTTTATCAGAAATATCAGCCGAAATTATTGCTGTTGATGGAAACCGAGCTGTGGCCGAACCTGATTGATCAGGCCCAAAACTTCCATGTGCCGTGCCTGTTGCTGAATGCGCGTCTGTCCGAAAAATCGGCCAAAGGCTATGCCAAAGTCTCCGGCCTGACCCGGGCGATGTTGCAGGGTTTGACGCAGCTGTTGGTGCAAGATCAGGCCTCACATAGCCGCTTTGTGGCACTGGGTGCAGCTGCTGAACAGACCCAGGTGGTGGGCAGTATTAAATTTGATATTAGTGCACCGCCTGCTTTTATTGAACAGGCCAACATGTTGCAGCAGGACTGGCAGCTGACAGGCCGTAAAGTGATCACACTGGCCAGCACCCATGCTCCAGAAGAAAAAGACGTATTGGCCGCGTTAAAACCAGCCTTGATGGCAGATCCGGCACTGGTCTGTATTGTGGTGCCGCGCCATCCGGAACGTTTTGATGAGGTCTTTCACGCGGCACAGGCTTTGGATTTGCGTACCCAACGCCGCAGTTTGGGACAAACTATTGAAGCGGATACCCAGGTCTATCTGGCCGATTCAATGGGCGAAATGTGGCTCTGGTACGGTCTGAGTCAGGCCTGTTATGTTGGCGGTTCTTTAAATGAACCGGGTGGTGGGCATAATATTCTGGAGCCGATAGCGCTGCATGTGCCGACTATTCTGGGTAAGAATTATTTTAACTTCCAGACCATTGTCGATGAGTTTGTCGACGCTCAAGCGGTGGTGGTGGTAGAGAATGCTGAACAAGCGGCACAGACCATGCTGGAGATCTTATCGGATTCCTCCAAAGCACTGACTTTAAATACTGCAGCACAAAAGATTATGCAGCAGAATCAGGGTTCACTGGCAAAGCATATTCAGGTAATTGATCAATATCTTTGATGATATTCTGATGGGTAAAGAAGCTGATTTTCATGGATTTACGAGATCAGATTAAAACTGAGCCTTCTCTTTATCGATTTAATGCCAGGAACTCTTCTTCTTTTACTTTAGTTTGGAAAAAGGAGTCCTGCCTCGGACCGTTGTGGATGACGTTTCCGCCTATCCAGTGATGGATTTGTTGAGTTATTTTTTTATGAATATTGTCCTTCTTGATCCTCGCCAAACTGAATCTGAACTGTGGTCGATTAGTTCAACGCGGCAGTTAGCGCATTTGCAACAGCATCTGGATATTCAGGTTGGTGATACCCTGAAAGTTGGGATTCGTGAAGGCAAACGGTATCTCACGGAAATTATCGAAATTACAGAAAAAACGGTTCGTCTAAAACCGTTAAAAGAAGAAGCTGTGCCAGCGAAATTGCCAGTGACGCTGATTGTGGCTTTACCACGTCCGAAAGTGCTGCGCCGTTTAATCATGGATGCGGTTACGGTCGGGGTGGAAAAAATTATCCTGATGCATAGCTATCGGGTCGATAAAAGCTACTGGCAGACGCCATTTTTACAGCAGCTGGAGCATTATATTGAACTGGGGCTGGAGCAGGCCGGCGATACCATTGCACCAAAAGTTGAACTGTACAAACGCTTTAAACCCTTTGTTGAAGATGTTTTACCGGGTCTGATTAGCGCCGATTGTCCTGCCTATGTGGCACATCCCTATGCAGAGATGCGCATGCCTGCCGCGATTCAGCACCCGTGCAGCATTGTGATTGGGCCGGAAGGTGGTTTTATTCCTTATGAGGTCGATCTTTTGATACATAACGGCTGCCAGGCGGTGAGTCTGGGCAACCGGATTATCCGTACAGAAACCGTGATTCCGTATGTGCTGGGACGTTTATTTAGCCTCTGAGCTGTCTGCCACCGATGGATCACCGCGATAGACTTTCACTTCCTGCACTGGGTAAGGAATGGAAATGCCCTGTTCGGCAAAGCTTTGAATGACTTCTTCCTGAATTTTACTGATAGATGCCGCGCTATTGGTTTCGCTGGTATTAATCCACCATTGCACGCGTAAATTGACCGAGAAATTGGCCAGCGCATCGACATTAACGCTAAATTCCGGCTGGGTCAGAATGGTCGGGTCACGTTTCAGAATGCACATCACCAGATCTTTGGCTTTCTGAATGTCATCTTCATAGCCAATGCCGACCACAAATTCGCAGCGGCGGCGTGGAAAGGCAGTATTGACAGTAATGGCGCTGGTATAGACCGTGGCATTGGGAATCACAATGCGGCGACCATCGGCCGAGCGTAAAAAGGTCGCGCGAATCTGGATATCTTCGACCGTACCTTCCAGTCCATTCACCAGAATGCTGTCGCCAATTTTAAAGGGCTCGCTCAGTAAAATCAGTACGCCGGAAAGCAGGTTCTGGAAAATATCCTTAAAGGCAAAGCCAATGGCAACCGAACCAATCCCGAGGGCGCTCATCAGCTGGCTTGGGGTAAAACCAGGAATGGCAATCACCAGACCAATTAAGAAACCGAAGAAGATAATCACCGAACTGCCAACCCGGTTCAGTACCAGCACCAGATTTTGCCGGGTATAACTGCGGTTGGATAAGGTTTTTTTCACAAAAAATTTAAACAGCTGGGCAATCAGCCAGAAAATCAGAATCACGCCAAGCGCGATCAGGAAATAGGGCACACGCTCCCAGAAGCCTTCCATGATTTTATCAATAGCAGAATAGGCATCATTGTATTTATGGGTATGTTCAATGACTTTCTGGGTGGTTTTTTCCGTGGCCTGTTGAATCAGCTCGGAAGTTTCTTGGGTGACTTCGCCCAGTTGGGTTTTTTCTTCGGTCACGAATCTGCCAGTCCTCAGCAATAAAATCGTATTTTGCCTGAAATCCGGCCAGATTTTAATAAACATTCTGCAAGCGCGCTGCCGATTTTTGCAAAGTACACTGCGGTTTTGACTGCAAGCGGGTTGTTTTTATAGATAAAGCTACTGCTTTTATACTGAAAAGTACGGCAAAGACATTGAATCTGCTGGTGTATCTGTGCTTAAAATTAAATCAATCGCTACGACCAAAGCATGATTGTGGTGGAGAAAAAATAAGCGTCATACTGCTGATATGCAGAAATAAAAAATCAAGAATGTGGCATACATCTCGTGATGAGATGAGAGAAGATCAAGGAAGTATAATATGAATGAGATCTATCCTGTACCCGAAGAATTTAAGAAAACTGCGCGTACCAACGAGGCAGAATATTTCGAACGTTATCAGCAATCCATTGAACAACCCGACGAGTTCTGGGCCGAGCAGGCCAAGCGTCTGGACTGGATTAAGCCGTTTACCCAGGTCAAAAATACCAATTTTGATCCGGACAATTTCAAGATTGAATGGTTTGCCGATGGCCAGCTCAATGTTAGTGCCAACTGTCTGGACCGGCATTTAAAAGAACATCCTTATAAACCGGCAATTATCTGGGAAGGTGACCATCCTTCACGGCATAAAATTATTTCCTACCGTGAGCTGTACGATGAAACCTGCCGCTTTGCCAATGTGCTGAAGAAAAATGGCGTCACCAAAGGCGACCGCGTAGTGCTGTATATGCCAATGGTGTCCGAGGCTGCCATTGCCATGCTGGCCTGTGCCCGGATTGGCGCGGTGCATTGTGTGGTGTTTGGTGGATTCTCTCCAGATTCGCTGGCCAGCCGGATTGAAGACAGTCAGGCCAAACTGGTGATTACCGCAGATTCGGCCATGCGCGGCGGCAAGCCGATTTATTTAAAGGCCAATGTCGATCAGGCCCTTACTGTGGCCGGTACCGAGTCGGTGCAAAACGTGATTGTGGTCCACCGGACCGGTAACCCGATTGAAATGAAAGCCGGGCGTGACCTGTGGTATCACATGGAAATCATGACGGTCAATGAAATTTGCCCGCCTGAGCCAATGAATGCTGAAGATCCGTTATTTATTTTATATACCTCTGGTTCGACCGGTAAGCCGAAAGGAGTGCTGCACACCACCGGCGGTTATCTGACCTACGTCAACAGCACCTTCCGTGAAGTTTTTGATATTAAACAGGATGATGTGTTCTGGTGTACCGCTGATGTTGGCTGGGTGACCGGGCACTCCTATGTGATTTACGGGCCATTATCGAACGGCACCACCACGGTGATGTTTGAAGGGGTACCGCAATATCCGACTTGGGCGCGCACCGGACATTTGATTGATAAACACAACGTCACGATTTTATATACCGCACCCACTGCGATTCGCGCCATGATGCGTGAAGGCGACAGCTTTGTACGGGAAAGTGACCGCAGCAGTCTGCGTCTGCTTGGTTCGGTCGGTGAACCGATTAACCCGGAAGCCTGGAACTGGTACTACACCGTGGTCGGTGAAAGCCGCTGCCCAATTGTGGATACCTGGTGGCAAACCGAAACCGGCGGGATTCTGATGTCGCCGCTGCCGGGGGCAACGCCACTGAAACCGGGCTCGGCCACGCGTCCGCTGTTTGGGGTACAACCGGCCCTGGTCGATGCCGAAGGCAATGAGCTGGAAGGCGAAGCCGAAGGCAACCTGATTATCAAGGATTCCTGGCCGGGACAAATGCGTACCATCTGGGGCGATCCGGCTCGCTTTATTGAAGCCTATTTTGCCACTTATCCGGGCAGTTACTTTACCGGAGATGGCGCGCGCCGTGATAAAGATGGCTATTACTGGATTACCGGCCGGGTCGATGATGTCCTGAATATTTCCGGACACCGTCTGGGCACGGCTGAAATTGAAAGTGCGCTGGTGGCACATGATGCAGTGGCCGAAGCCGCGGTGGTGGGCATACCGCATGATATTAAAGGTCAGGGCATTTGTACTTTTGTTACCCTGCAAGCCGGCGTGACAGAAAGTGATGAGCTGCGTACCGAACTGGTTAACTGGGTACGGAAAATTCTGGGACCGGTGGCCACTCCAGATGCGCTGCATTGGGCACCGGCCTTACCAAAAACCCGTTCCGGTAAAATCATGCGCCGGATCCTGAGAAAAATTGCCGCCAATGAGCTGGATAGTCTGGGCGATACTTCGACCTTGGCAGAACCACAAGTGGTGGATCAGCTGATTGCTACGGTGCAAGCCAGCCGTTAAAAATAAATATTAAAATACCGCCTCTCGTAGGCGGTATTTTTATACTGAAAACCGTGTAGCATAGCTGGACACGATGCGAGAACAACAGCCCGCTCCATCCACAGTATTACGATTGATCAAGGATATGATTTTCAGATGAACCCGACTACGGCCACTGTTTTAGACCCGCTGGAAATTGCCCGGCAACTGGCCCGCCAGTTTGCCCAGACCGCTGCTGAACGTGACCGGCAGGGCGGTAATCCCAAAGCAGAGCGTGATCTGATTCGCCGTAGCGGTTTGCTGAGTTTATCAATTCCGACAGAATATGGCGGGCAGGGTGCCGCCTGGTCGACTATATTTAAAACGGTCCAGATTTTGGCACAAGCGGACAGCTCCTTGGCGCATGTCTATGCATTTCATCATTTACTGATTGCCACCGTGCAGCTGTTCGCCCAGCCCGCACAATATCAGCACTGGTTGCAACAGACAGTTCAGCAGCAGCTGTTTTGGGGCAATGCCCTGAATCCGCTGGATCGGCGTACCACGGTCACACCGGTCGCAGATTCTGAATATCTGTTTCAGGGCGATAAAAGCTTCTGCTCCGGTTCGGTCGATTCAGACCTGTTGCTCTGTTCCGGTTATGATGCGACCGGCAGGCTTTTGATTGCGGTGATTCCGAGTACCCGGAGTGGTGTCCATTTTCTGGGTGACTGGCACAATATGGGACAGCGCCAGACCGATAGCGGCACGACCCATTTTGAACAGGTGCGTGTTCATCAACATGAATTGCTGCTGAATCCCGGACCGCTAAGTACGCCTTATGCCAGTTTGCGGCCGCTAATTGCACAACTGATTTTTGTGCATCTGTTTTTGGGTGTGGCCGAAGGGGCATTTGAAACCGCGATTCAGAGCGTGCAAGGTCAAAAAGCCTGGTCCAAATCTCGGGTCGAGCAGGCGGTGGATGACCCGTTTATTCAACGGCATTGCGCCGAGTTTTATCTGCAGCTGGAAAGTGTCCGGCTTTTGGCAGATAAAGCCGTGCAGAGTGTGCAGCAGGCTTGGCGCATCGGACCGGAACTCACGGCTGAACAGCGCGGTGAAGTAGCGGTGGCCATTGCTACGGCCAAAATTGCCTCGACCAATACCTCTTTATATATTACCGAGCAGATGTTTCAGGTAATGGGCGCACGGGCCACCACCGCCCAGCTGAATCTGGACCGTTTCTGGCGCAATGTGCGTACTCAGACCCTGCATGATCCGGTGGATTATAAATATCAGGAACTGGGTGAATGGGTGCTGACTGGCAAAGTGCCAGATCCCAGTTTTTATTCTTAGGCCTTAAACCACTTCATCCTGATTTCATTGAGTTAGAGCTTAAAATGAAAAAATCCCTCAAGCCGAGTCTTGAGGGAAAAATAAGGGGCCTGTTGTTGTGTTTATTTGATCCGGTATTACAGCGATGTTCCACTGCAAGCTTGCGGATCCAGGCTGCTGCAAGCCTGAATCCGCAGGATCAATGGCCAAGATTTTACTCGGAAGAAGGGGATGCCAGCGGGTCAGCAGATTAAGCCACTTGCGGTTTGACCTTGTTTTGATGCAGACGCGATTCTGCTGCATCCAGGCTAGGTACTGCAGCAGAAGGCAGTACTTCATCCTGCTCAATCTGTTTATTGATACCCAGGTTCTGGTTGGCTTGCTGGGTTTTACTTTTCACCACTTCGGCGCGCTGGCCTTTGGCTGGTGCCCATTCCAGAATGGGCAGGGCGCGTGCCACAGCCAACGTAATCCGGTCACGCAGGGCCTCGCTATGGATGGTGTATTCCGGGGTAAAGTCACGATCTGTGGCATAGACACCAATAGGCAAGGTTTGCGCCTGGAAAAAGCTGAATAACGGACGCAGCTGATGCTCCAGTACCAAGGCATGGCGGTCACTACCCCCCGATGCCGCCAGTAATACCGGTACATCTACCAGCGCAGTCTGTTCGACAAAATCAAAGAAATGTTTGAATAGACCGGTAAAGGAGGCGCGATATACCGGTGTACCGACAATTAACGCATCCGCCGCTTCAACGGCAGCCAGATCATCCTGCACGCGCTGTGGCAACTGCTTGCGGTAAATGGCGCCGCCCAGCAAAGGGGCAATTTCACTGAATTTAATAAAATGCACCTGAATCGGGGTGGCTTCGCCCAGTTCATCAATAATGGCTTGTACCAAAGCTTCGGTTTTAGACGGATGATTTAAGCCGCCCGATACTGCGACAATATTGAGTGGTTTGGTTGAATTGAAAACAGACATAGGCTTACCTGAATTGTGGTTGATCTCGGAATGTCTGTTATTAATCAATAGTTGAATTACCCTGTAAAATAAGCAAATACAGAAAAGTTATCTGTTTTTCAGATAACTTTAAAATGAGCGATTAATAACTAAATTTAATGAAATAAATAATTGAAATTTATACTTATATGCGACTCAGATAAGCATCTGAATCAGGCTGATAAATGTTATATCAAAATCAGATTTCCTATCTCAGATTTAAGAAAATGTAAGAAAATATGAATAATCGGACAAAAAATCTCGTTTAAGCCAAAAATAGTTCACTCTTGCATATCCTTAACCGCATTTGTATGGGTAGAATAGGAGCCATTGTGCACAAGATCTCTCACGTCACTTATGAATATTTTAATCGTTGATGATCATCCGCTGTTTCGTCATGCTTTAATTCAGGCTGTACGCTATAGCTTACCGCAAGCTCAAATTCATGAAACTGCTGCAGTCAATGAATTCTATGAACGTTTAGAAAAAGGACCTGAACCTGATCTTGTTCTCCTCGATTTAAACTTGCCAGGCGCTTCGGGTTTCTCGGCGCTGGTGCATGTGCGTGCACAATATCCTTCAATTCCGATTATTGTGGTGTCGGCACATGAAGAAGTGTCGATTATCCAGCGTGCCATTGCGCATGGTGCCATGGGTTATATTCCAAAATCTGCCCACCCAAGCCATATTGGCGAAGCGATTCGTCAGGTGCTGGAAGGCGAAATCTGGTTACCGCCAAACCTGCCGGCCAATGTCAATTTTGACCCGCGTGCTGCCGATGAAACTGCACTGGCAGAGCGGATTCAGTCCTTAACGCCGCAGCAGTTCCGTGTGTTGATGATGGTGGCTGAAGGTTTGCTGAATAAACAGATTGCCTATGAACTGGATGTTTCTGAAGCGACCATTAAGGCACACGTGACGGCGATTTTCCGTAAACTGGGCGTACAAAACCGTACCCAGGCGGTATTGGCGATTAATGCGCTGAATATTGAAGAAAAGAAAATCTAAATATTGAAAAATATATAAAAAGGACATCAAATGATGTCCTTTTTGTTTTGCAGATCGGCTAAGGCTTAAGCCAGACAATCCTGTTTCGGTGTGGCATCGGTACAGAACAGCGGATTCAAAGCGCATTGCAATTCATCAATCTGTTCCTGAGTCACATAGTCCTGAGATTTTAAGTAGTCGGCAATACGGTCATCGCGCAGGCTTAAAAATGCCGGATCATAGACGCCTAAATCGACAAATAGCGCGGCAGTTTCCAGACTGTTAAAACGGTCCAAATAGACATCATTGCCATACATCAGGAAGATATGATCTTCATGGGAATGAATATCTACACCTAAACGCTGTGCCAGTTCATGCGGCGGGGTTTTGATAAACAGTAAATCGGACAGTTCATCAAACTGGCTGGTATCGAGTTCGGTTTTATCGGTTTTGACTTTGCCGAGCCAGGCTTTAAATACCAGGACCGCACCACCGCGCAGCAGCATGCTCCAGATCTGGTGACGGGTGGTGGCACCAAGACAGTCACATTCAGTTTCCAGCGAACGCAGCAGTTTCTGTTCCTGTTCAGACAGTTTTTCAAACAGGCCCAGTCCTTGTGGTTTATAGGCTGCCGGACTAAATACATCAAAATGCAGTTCATCAAAGACCTGTAAGGCCAGCGGTACAGCGGTTTGATAAATGGTATTCAGGGCTTCAATATGCGCATGTTCTAATTTGCTGTGCTGAAACAGGGTTTTCCAGTCGATGGCCGGCAACAGGGCATTGGCGCCATACTGACGGTGAAACTGTTGGTTCTGCTCATGACCTTGCTGTACTGCGCTTGAAAGACTCATCAAAAAACTCCTCTAGGCTGGATGATGATCAGCTCCGGACAGGACGTTCAGGGGCTTATCTCCAGACTAAACACTGATCTTTTCTTTTTAATGTCTTTTTTTATGCGCGTATTGCTACATATCAGATATACGACTAAAGTCTAATGTGTATTTTTTAATCAAAAAATAATTTTAAAAATCATAAGATTAAAATTTTGTAACCAGGTATACAGCTGTACACTGAGATTTTTGGTAGCCTTTGCCATAGTAAATAATTCAATGAAATTTTCTGCCAATGGCTGTCAGGCAGATAGCGCCTGTTTTGAGCAGTTTTGCCTAGCGGGCTGCAATAAATCGCCATTTTCAGGCCCAAAATACAAAACCTCTTTGTTACCGAAGCCGCAAAGAGGTTTCAAAATATGTCAGCCTAAGCTGAAATTTTCAGACCGGATAACCAGGCTCGCAAGGAGGCCGGTTTCAGCGGTTTTTTCAGCAATACGATATTCAGCTCTTTTAGACGCTGCGGTAATTCCGGATCCGAATCGGCGGTAATTAATGCCACTGGTACATTTTCCTGACGGTTGGCCAGAATAAAGTCCAGACCGACTTTATTGTTATTTAAATGCTGATCGACCAGCCAGACCTGAATATTTTCCTGCTGGATAATCTCCAGGGCCTGTTCCGGTTCGGTGGCTTTAAAGACCTGATAGCCCCATTTGCCCAATAAGGTCGCCATGCCTTCTAAAATGGTTTCATCATTATCCAGACACAGAATTTTATAGGCCTTGGTTTTCAGCGGTACGGCCTGAACCGGTGCAGCCACGGCTTTAGGTGCATCTACCACCGGTACTTCAATCATGAAGCAGGAGCCCTGTCCGAGAGTGGAATAGACATAGACCGGATAATCCAGCAGGCTGGTCATACGCTGCACAATGGCCAGACCCAGGCCCAGACCCTGTTCGCCCCACGGCGAGGTATGGCCGCAACGTTCAAATTCCTGGAACAGTTTAATGCGCTGTTCTTCGGCAATACCGGGACCGGTATCCCAGACCCCGATGCGGATATGCTGCGGACGCTGCGCAGAACGTAATACCCCGACCACGACTTTGCCTTTGGCGGTATAACGCAGCGCATTGCTGACAAAGTTCTGGATAATCCGGCGAATCCATTGCGGATCGGTGTCAATCCAGAACTGGGCATCATGCACGGCAAACTGGATGCCACGCTGTGCAGCAATGGATTTAAATTGCAGTTCCAGATCACTGAGCAGGTCATGCAGTGGATAAGGCTGACGTTTCGGCTGAATGGTGCCGCCTTCTAAACGGGCAATATCCAGCAGTGCAGACAGCATACTTTCAGCGCCATGCAGGGCACGATCCAGCTGCTGCAAGGTTTTGCGGTCATCATCCGACTGGATGCTTTGCTCTAGCGCGGTACTGAACAGACGGGCTGCGTGCATCGGCTGTAATAGGTCATGACTGGCCGCGGCAATAAAGCGGCTCTTGGACATATTGGCTTTATCGGCCTGTTCGCGCGCCAGCTGCTGTTCGGCCAGGGCATCGGCCAATTGCTGGGTACGATCCTGCACGCGTGCTTCAAGGACCGCTTCATTTTCACGGAAGGCGGTAATATCGGCAAAGGTGGTCACGAAGCCACCGCCTTCAATCGGATTACCGCGCATTTGAATCACGCGGCCATCTTTACGGATACGTTCAAACTCATGCGCACTGCCGACTTTCATCCAGTGAATCCGTTTACGCACGTGTTCTTCCACCGAGCCCGGGCCACATTCGCCGCGCTCGGCGTTATAGCGGATCAGGTCGGCAATTGGACAGCCGACATAGACAATATCTTTTGGATAATCAAACAGTTTTAGATATTGATTGTTCCAAGCCACCAGACACATATTTTCATCGACCACGCTCACCCCCTGGGTCATATGGTCGATCATGGTCATGATCAGATTCTGGTTAAAGCGCTGCCATTGGGAGGCCTGGTCAAGAATATTGGCGACCTGACCCAGTGCCAGACCATTGTTGACCATCGCCGTGGTGAGCAGGGTTCGCGCCGATGCCGCGCCAATGGTGCCGGCCAGGTACTGTTCGGTAAAACGCCACCACATGCCGTTGGCATTGCTGTTTTCATTCAGCACCACATTATTCTGTTCACTGAACTGCCGGAAGGCCTGCATGGTTGGCTCATCGCCGGTAATGCGTTTGGCCAGCGTAATCAGGTCACCGACTTTTAAACGCGCCACATCCTGATGCGAATAGCTGACTTCATTGCTGGTGGTGTGCGATGGCAGCGGCTTGGTTTCATAGTAGAAGAAACTTTCAGCCTGAATCTGTTCAGCCACACTCGGGCGGAATATGCGCGATACCCAGACATACAGCAATAGGTTCAGACCAAGTGACCAGACCACACCATGTGTCAGCGGCGCAAATGATTCAAAACCTAACAGCGCTTCCGGACGTAAGCCATTAATGCCAAATGGACCGACGGTTAAATAGTACTGGGTAATCGCTGAGAACTGCTCTGGCAGACTGCGTAAAACTGTTGGCCAGAGCAGGGTATAGGCCCACATGATAAAACCGACAATCAGGCCGGCATAAACACCCTGTTTACTGCCGCCGCGCCAGTACAGCCCGCCAATCAGGGCCGGGGAGAACTGCGCTACCGCACTAAAGGCCAGTAAACCGAAGACCGAAAGCTGGTCAATATCATTAAAGAAATGGAAGAACAGGAAGCCGAGCAGCATCACCGCCAGAATACAGATGCGGCGGGTGAATTTCAGCACCAGTGGCAACCGTTTGTCATGACGCGAAATCAGGCCCGAGCGCCACAGCGCCGGCATGATCAGGTCATTACTGAGCATGATCGACAGCGCCACCGAAGATACCAGCAACATCCCGGTTGAAGCCGAAAAACCACCCAGGAAGGCCAGTAAGGTCAGCCATTCCTGATTATAGCTGAGCGGTAAGGACAGCACCGCGACATCCGGAATCATCAGATATTGCGGCGCGGCATGTAAGGCCCAGCTGGCAATTGGAATAATCGCGATGGTGGTTAAAATCAGATAAACGGCAAACCAGCGCCGTGCCCCGCGAATATGTTTTTCATCGCGTAATTCGACCACCGCCACGTGGAACTGGCGTGGCAAGCAGATAATCGCCAGTGCGGCCAGCAGGGTTTGCACCCAGAAAGTTTCCGGTACGCCCAACAGCTGCACTTCATGGAAGGTCTGGGCCACATCATTGCTGATCTGTTTCAGGTTATCGGCCGATTCAAAGACAAAGAAACCGGCCACACAGAGCAGGGCAAACAGCTTGACGAAAGATTCAAACGCCACCGCCAGCATTAAACCACCGTGCTGTTCGGTGTTGGCAATTTGCCGGGTGCCAAACAGCATTGCCAGAATCGCCAGCAGCGCGGTTAAAAACAGCACGCCATTGGTGGTACTTTCGACATGGGTGGTCTGATCCAGAATTACGGCAGCACTTAAGGCAATTGCGCGTAACTGCAGGGCCAGATAGGGAATAATCGCAATGACTGCCAGAATGGTCACCAGCGAGGCCAGGGCACCACTTTTGCCATATCGCGCTGCCACGAAGTCGGCAATCGAGGAAATGGCATGATGTTGCCGGACCCGGCCCAAACGGCGCCAGATGTCATAGCCAACCGCCACGAACAACAGCGGCCCTAAATAGATCGGCAGGAAGATAATGCCTTCACGCACCGCTGCACCAGTGGCCCCGTAAAAGGTCCAGGATGAACAGTAGACGCCCAAGGTCAGACTGAACAGTAGCATACGACCGCGCGTACTGAGGCGGCTCGCATGTTTTTCACCAAAAAATGCACAAATAAAAAGTAATGCAATATAAAGGGCTAACACCCCGATAATCAGCCAGCTGTTCATAATACCTGCGGTGTATTTATCTCGCGTTATAATACTCTATTCGTGAACGCATCAGTTTGAATTGCTCAAAATTTAACGACCAAAGTCTAAATTACAAGCACCCTACAAACTTGTTAGTTTTCATCATGAATATAATTCGAATTAAAAATTACGCCTAAGGCTGGGCGTTTCAAGGAGTAAAACTATGGATGAGGCTCAAGTAGATCGAATTCTACACAATCCAAAATTCAAAGAAATGGTTGCAAAAAAGCGTAATCTTAGCTGGACGCTTACCGCAATCATGTTAATCGTTTATGTCGGCTTCATGTTGTTAGTTGGCTATAACAAAGAGTTTCTATTATCTTCCATTTCTGGTGGCGTGACGACCTGGGGTATTCCACTGGGTCTGGGCATCATCGTGTTATCTTTCATTTTGTGTGCAGTGTATTCCTATATTGCGAATAACAAGCTGGATCAACTGAATGAAGAAGCAATGCGTGAAGTAGAAGCAATTGCACAACAAAAAGGACAAGACTAAGATGAAATGGACTTCATTGAAGGCGCAAGCTGCTGCAGCTTCTGCGTTGATGATGTCAGGTATGGCTTTCGCCGCACCTGATCTGGGCGCAGCAGAACAACAAGCCACCAACTGGCCTGCAATTATCATGTTCCTGATCTTTGTGGGTGCGACCCTGTTCATTACTAAATGGGCGGCGAAACAAACCACCAATACCAAAGACTTCTATACTGCCGGTGGTGGTATTTCAGGTTTCCAAAACGGTCTGGCCATTGCCGGTGACTATATGTCGGCTGCGTCTTTCCTGGGTATTTCCGCCATGGTGTTTATGTCAGGCTTCGACGGCTTGCTGTATTCACTGGGCTTCATGGTGGGCTGGCCAATCGTATTGTTCCTGATTGCAGAACGTTTACGTAACCTGGGTAAATACAACCTGTCTGACGTAGTTTCCTTCCGTTTATCAGAAAAACCGGTACGTACCCTGGCGGCATTCAGCTCGCTAGTCGTCGTGGCGTTCTATCTGATTGCACAGATGGTGGGTGCAGGTCAGCTGATCAAACTGCTGTTCGGTCTGAACTATAACATCGCAGTTGTGCTGGTTGGCTTATTGATGATGGCTTACGTCATGTTCGGCGGCATGCTGGCAACGACCTGGGTACAGATCATTAAAGCGGTACTGTTACTGTCTGGTGCAACTTTCATGGCCTTCATGGTAATGAAAGACGTGGGCTTCAGCTTCACCAACATGTTTGAACAATCAATTCAGGTGTTCTCGAAGGTACATGACCTGAGCCTGGCTGATGCAGCCAATATCATGGGTCCAGGTAGCCTGGCATCTAACCCGATTGATGCGATCTCACTGGGTCTGGCATTAATGTTCGGTACTGCAGGTCTGCCACACATCCTGATGCGTTTCTTCACGGTAAAAGATGCCAAAGAAGCACGTAAATCTGTCGTGGTTGCAACCGGCTTTATTGGTTACTTCTACCTGTTAACCTTCATCATTGGTTTCGGTGCGATCCTGTATGTGGCCAACAACCCGCAATTCCTGGATGTCGCAAAAATGGCAGTCACTGGCAAACTTGAGCTGGTGGGTGGTAACAACATGGCAGCGGTACACCTGTCTGACGCAGTCGGTGGCGACCTGTTCATGGGCTTCATTTCAGCAGTTGCATTCGCCACAATTCTTGCGGTGGTTGCTGGTTTGACATTGTCTGGTGCTTCAGCAATCTCTCACGACTTGTATGCCAACGTATTCAAGAAAGGCCAAACTACACCTGAATCTGAACTGCGCATGTCTAAAATCGCAACTTTAGGTTTAGCGATCTTCGCGATGATTCTGGGTATTCTGTTCGAGAAACAAAACGTTGCGTTCATGGTGGGTCTGGCATTCTCGGTAGCTGCATGTGCGAACTTCCCGGTACTGGTTCTGTCGATGTTCTGGAAAGGTTTAACCACACGTGGTGCGGTGATTGGTGGTGTTGCAGGTCTGGTGTCTGCTGTCGTGCTGATCGTATTGTCGAAAGCAGTTTGGGTCGATACGCTGGCAATTTCTGATACACCAGTGGTGCCATTTAACGGTCCTGCAATCTTCGCAATGCCATTGTCATTCTTCTGCTGCTGGTTGTTCTCGATTACCGATAACTCTGCGCAAGCACAAGCGGAACGTAAAGCATTCGATGCACAGTTTGTCCGTTCACAAACCGGTATTGGTATCTCAGGTGCATCTGATCACTAAGATGAGCAGATATGCCTAAAAAAAGCCCCACAAAGGGTAATGCCAGTCAGTTAAGAGATTGACTGGCTTTTTCTTGGGTATTTTTGAGGTTTTCCTTTTACAACCCTTGGATAACTCCTCACTCTTCTCTCAGGTATAACATACCGATTAGATTTCTCCATTA